>CAZVFH010000067.1:0-1675 GCA_964626415.1 uncultured Candidatus Saccharibacteria bacterium | reverse complement strand
AAAAAAGAGCAAATATGCTCTGCCAAAAAATTGCATTTGGGGGGTGAATTTAGGCGGAAGTGTCTAATTAAAGTATATCCTAAATATTGAATTTGTCAAACAAAAAAATGAGCAACAAGGTGCTGCTCAAAGAAAAAGTTTAATTTAGACCAATCCAATCAACATTGTTTGACAATCAATTTTTTTGTAAAGAAATGCTTGTTGGATTAATCCAAGCAATTTAACCAAAGAATGATCAATCTCAATGATATAAATAGTTCGGTTATCAGCCGTTCCAAATACTCCCCCGCACCGACAACCAGCATTTTTGGTAATTGAATTAATATCATCTCCCAATCCGACAATCCGCAAAACGGGAACAGCAAACCTTAAACTTACAAACTGAACATAAGGATCTCCACGTCGCAAATTAAAGCACAATTTCCATGATCTTTTGTCAAAATTCTCAACAAATCCCCACATGCGATCACATCCTTTCCACAGGATTGCGATTTCATAATCTATACTAAATCAAAATCAAATTATTGTCAAATATTTCTCAATCAAAAAATCCCACCTTTCGGGGGATTTTTTGTAGGTATTCTCTGTGTTTTTTAAAAGAGAATTGTTCCATACATTGTGCCGACTGCGACGGCGAGAATTGTAACAACGCTCATTGAAATTGCCTCGATAAGCGTAAGATCATTTTTGACTTTGACCCTACCCTCGTTTTTTATTTCCGCAATTTGAGTGTTATAATCATTTTCAGTCATTTCCTCTCCTTTTTTAATGTACACCTCTATTATATCATCTTGTGAAAAATTTGTCAAGTAAAACCGTCGTGGACCCGATAATTCAAGCTCAATGCATGTCATGCTGAATTTATTTCAGCATCCCAGTAATCAATCGCCTAATTTCTGAGATCCTGAAACAAGTTCAGGATGACAACACTTGTGATTATCGGATTCACTGTTTGAGTGAAATTATCAAAAAAAAGATGGCTAGTTGCCACCTTATGGGAAAGAATAAAAAGTTCAAGTTTGTATTAAGCACGATTGCTTGCGATTTGTTGTTCGACAAATTCTTGAATTACTGTTTTAACTTCTTCCGGGTCAATTCCCTTTGCTTGACAAAAATCAAGATATGACTTTTTGGCAAACGGAAACTGTATTGCATACAAATCGATCGGACATTCATAATCTCTCTCAAATCCTGGATCATAATCAAATGGCGTAACTACAACAGGTCTTTTCCCTACTCTTGACTTTATTTCAGTATAATGTGCCCACAAACCTGCTAATTCTGTGGAAAATCTTTGTGATAAATGTTGCTGAATTTGCCATTTAGTTGGATAGACCCTAAGAAGTTCAAGCAAACTAATAGCTTCATCAATAAATGGACTCGTCATATGAGTCACCTCCGGAGCGGATTATGGTTCAAATAATATCAAGAAAATCTGCAAATATCAACATTTTTAATCATTTCCTCATCAGCCGTTTTAGAATTCGTTTGAGTTCAAATAAGCGCTCGCGATCGGCGAGTTCGATTTCGTTATCAACGATATTTAAAATCAAAGAATCGACAGCCGAGCGAATTGCTGAAAGTTGGATGATTATTTCATCCGGCGATCGCAAAAGCGAAACCATCTGCTCGACTCCGCGAACTTGACCTTCAATTCGTTTTAGACGATTTTGAA
>CAZVFH010000066.1:0-1678 GCA_964626415.1 uncultured Candidatus Saccharibacteria bacterium | reverse complement strand
AAGAGGTGAGTCATCATTTTTCAAAAAATATTCCGGCAAAAAAAGGGATTGATTACTAGGATAATATTTCGGTAAATGATTGGAATAACGATTTTTTGCAACAATAAATAATTTAAAAAATAACTGTGGAAAGAAAAACTGTCCATCTGAGTTGCATTGACTTTGTTAAAAACCGTTGGCTACAATTATTTTACAATGAAAATCTTTGTTTTGGGCAAGATCGGTGATCCGCCTCGTTTAACAAGCAGAGGCGAAAATCCCGGCGCAGTCCCGCTACTGTAAAATTTTCTTCGAAAATTTTATCCCGAGCTTGCCTGTGGTGAGCTTGTCGAATCCATCGAGGGATGATTTTGAAGAAATTAAGCCAGAAAACCAAAACAAATAACAAAAATCCTTCTGTCGAAAGGTCTGTCCAGCTTATAGTAAATGGCTGGGCTGGTTGGCAGCGATCGATCGCTGCATTTATTATTTAAATAAGGAGATTTATGAAAAAAATATTTAAAAGCTTAATTTTCCCGGCAATTTCTTTGTTAGTTGTCGCCATAATTTACGCGGGTCTATCAATAGCAAATCTAAACAACCAAACAAAAGTATTACAAGAACAAAACCAAAAGATTATTTTTGATACTAACAACCTTTCGGATAAATTCAATCAGCTTCAATCAGAAATCGGCCAAACAAAAACTTTAATAAGTCAGAGTGAAAAAATAAATAGCGATTTAAAAAAGGAATTGGCAACAGCCAAACAGGAAATTGCCGCTCTTCAAGGCAGGGAAAATGACGACCAACCTCAAGCTGATACTGCTCCTGAACCAGTAATTATCACCAAAACTGTTACTCAAACCATCAATCAGCAAGTTGAGGCAAACCGGGCAACTGTTATAATAGAAAATGTCGGATCGTTTAGTATTGATCTGCAAGCCACAGACAATGCCTTTTCTGTTTTAGAGCGAGCATCAATTGAAAATCATTTCGCCTTAACTTATGACACTTACGGTTTCGGCGTATTCATTACCGGAATCGGTGGAATTACTCCAATCGGAAACCAATACTGGGCTTTTTATTACAACGGCACTTACAGCAATGTTGGCGCCTCCGATCAACCAATAAAAAAAGGTGATACGACAGTTTGGCAACTGGCAAGTTTTTAAAAATGATAAATAATTTGGGAGGAAAATGGTTTACTTCTTAATTTTGATCGGTATATTACTGCGAATTACTACTCATTTTCATGATTTTGCCGAAATTGCGCCTTTTGTTAAATTTCTACCGCATATACCAAACTTCGCGCCGATTGCCGCATTGGCTTTGTTTGGTGGAACATACTTAAGCAAACGATATGCTTTAATTATCCCAATCATCGCTATGCTGATTGCCGATTATTTTATCGGCTTTTACAATCCTTATATAATGGCATCGGTCTACGGCTCTTTCATCTTAATTGGATTAATTGGAATCTGGTTGAAAAATAATAAAACTTTGCCGAATGTTATCGGCGCCAGTTTGACTGGCTCGATCATCTTTTTCTTGATTACAAATTTTGCTGTTTGGGCTGTTCCTCAATCATTCTACCGCCACACCGCGCAAGGTCTTTTGGACTGCTATATAATGGGTCTGCCATTTTTTCGCAACTCATTGGCAGGAGATTTCTTTTATGTTACAATTTTCTTTGGAACAT
>CAZVFH010000065.1:0-1824 GCA_964626415.1 uncultured Candidatus Saccharibacteria bacterium | reverse complement strand
AAAACGACAGACAAATCGCCAAAATTGATATCTTTACCAATTCTGCGGGCGGCTTGCAAGTCGCCCGCAGAATTTTTAATAGTGCGACCACGCAGCGGTCTCCATAACTTTGATTTTTGATCTTTGAATTTTAAATTATCTCAAGAGTCCGCCCCATTCAACCAAGGTAAAACCGATGCGATCGTAGTGCGGTAAAACTTGCGGAGAAATTGAGATCGGAGAATCCAAACCGACAAAGTCAAGAAAAACGCGAATTGAGGAATCCGGTTTTGGTGAAACGGCAAGTGGCGCAAGTTGATTCATTTCGGAAGTAGTTAACCAAGTCAGACGAGCATATTTTGTCGTTGGCATCTTCGGCAACCAAAATTCGTTGAAGTCGGTAATCTCTTTATCATTTAAGCCGATTTGTTTTAGATCAGCTGTTATTTGAGAAACGACTTTTGACTTTTCGACAACTTTCCCTGAAGTAATTGCAGGATATTTACCCCAGCCAGTTCCCTCCCAAAAAAGATATGGAAATGTTTTACCAGCTATTTTTAACGATCCTGACGGCGAAGCAAAAACATTCCAGCCCTTGTTATAAACTGGCTCTGACTTTGTAATATCGGCTCCGACTAAAACCCTCACATTCATTTCTTTCTCGGGATAGAGATAAATTACCGGCTTGCCACACTCGGCTTGCGGCGCATATTTATCATTCATAAAAATTGTCCAGTTTTCATAATCATCTTGCCAAACAATCACACCTAGATTTTCGGCAAATGACGCTTTGTCGGCTTTTACACCAATGCCATCCATTTTATAAACCTGATAGCCAAATTCAGTCAAATCGGCTGCTGCGTCAAAAGAGTAAACTTTTGAGTCGGATGCCGCTTTCCCAACTTCTTTTTTAGTTGCAAGAGATGACGCTTTTGTAATCAACGGGAACGATCCGCCACCGCCACCGCAACCGGAGGTTTTAATTTGTGAGAATGTCGCCGCTGCACCAATAGGATTTGACCAAGTTACAGTCAGTGACCCGTCATCCTTGCGAAAAGTCGGAGTTGGCCAGTAAATGATTTTAACTCCATCATTGCGCAAAACATAATACTGAGCAACTTTTGCTTGGCCGGTGGAAAGTTCAATAGCATCGCCTTCCAAAAGATAGAGATCGCCCCATTTTGTCTCGTCAATTTTTTTACCGGTTGACTCTTTGTCGGCAAATGTTGTAATTCGAGACGAGTTAGCGTCTTGTGTTAATTTTGTTGAGCCCTCTGTTATGGTTTTGTCGAGTTGGAGCGATTTGATGGTGAAAGTATTATCAACATTGGATGATGTCTTGGCATAGCAGTTAATATCATCGCTGCCGATCGCATCGGAGTTTTGTGACAGCCACCAGTATTTGCCATCTTTTTTTAGAAAATGATGCAAGTCATAGTAGTAGCCCATTGTTTCGATCTTAACTAGCGCCAAAATAATCTCGCCGCTATCAGAAGTCGTAGCGACTTTATAATAGGTTGTTCCCTGATAACCTTCCGGAAAATTCGGATCGGCAACTTTTTTGAAAAGCCCCAAATCATCAAGTTTTACTCGGGGATTTAACCAAATAATGCCGTCGTCAACAACTTTTGTGCTGACTGGCGCTTCTTCGGATTCGCTCGACTTTTTTTCTGACGCCGCCTCCTCCGATTTCTTTTCGCCGAAAATCAACTTTTTAATCTCGCCGCGATAAGCGTAAGCGCCAACTGCACTGCCGCCAATAATCAAGGCAATCAAAATCCAAAGCCAAAGCAAATTGCGCTTTTTCTTTGCCGGTAAAACGATACGCTCCTCTTTTTCCGGCTC
>CAZVFH010000064.1:0-1980 GCA_964626415.1 uncultured Candidatus Saccharibacteria bacterium | reverse complement strand
AAAGGTCGGCTGATAATCGTTTTCATTATAAACATTTAAAAGGATTTTTTATCGAAACTATACTCGAGTCCAAGCGGAATTTGTAGAGTTGAATCAGAAAAAACACCAAGTTGCAAAACTTTTTGAAAAGTTGTATATTTTAATCAGACCATTCCATGAGAGGTGATGGCGATGAAGGTAGTGAAGATCACACTTTTAGTATTTATGGGATTTGTTGCGATAATTGCCGGAGTGTATTATTTTGCTCAGATTCAAGCGCGTGCATTTACCGGTGATTCCGATCGAAAAATTTCCAGTTTTGATAGTTTTCGTGTTGCAGATACTTCGATGGGTGAGTCGTTATCTCAAGATAAAGTGAAGGAAGTTTCGACCGACGAAGATAAATCATCTGAGCCACAAAGACGCGATGATGGCGAAGAAGCAGTAGTTAAAGCCGAAGAATCAACAACTGATGATTCCGATTGGCAAACCTACAAAAATGATGGATATTCAATAAAATACCCACCCAATACCAGTATAAGTTTTGGCTACGCTATGGTAGGAATTGTCGGTTTTGTGAGCCGGGTTGATAATTGTCGCTTTGAGTTTTTTTACGCCCCGCCGTCGAGTGACTTTGATGATTTGATTCGAATGTACACAAACAGGGGAGAATTCTTTGGCGAACAAGTTATTTCAAGAAACAAGCAGGAACTTAACACTTTGATGCACTGGTATCGAGAAACAGTCAAAATCGGGAATACGGAAGATTCTACTCGATTTCGAAAGTATGTTGAAATCTATGACAGGGATGGACTTCGAGCATTCATCTTTCACTATCGCGGTGAAGAGTTAGAGGGAAAATATGCCAGCGAACTCCGAATATTTGAGAATTCATTTAAGTTGTTAATTGATGACAGTGACGGAAGCCCATAATTCTGCTGACCGAAAAAGGTCAGTTTTTTTTGTTTTATCGATAAAAAGCAAATAATTTTTGCGGAAATAATTTCGCGATCGCGAAATTATTTCCGCAAAGGATAACTGTTAGTTTTTATTTACCAGAGCTCTTAAATCCTTTTTTGATAATATTTTTCTATCCAAAAAGTGATCAATTATATTTTCTTCCCCTAAAATTGCATCGGCGATAAAAATTGAAACATAATCCGAAAGGTTGTAATTGTAAGTCAAGGCGCCGATGGCTTCGGTGCACTCAAATGGATGGGCATAGACACTTTTTTGAATCTGAATGAAATTCAATTGCTTTAATTTACTTCGGAGTAAATCTCGTTCTGTTTTGTGTTTTTCCGGAACATCAAAAATCACAAGCCGAAATTTACCATCCCATTTTATGGGATGCCTGATTTCCTTAATTTCCTTCTTAAACAGTTCACCGCGCAACTTGCCTTTTTTGGTCAGTTCAAGGTATTTTTGGTTTTTATCAACAAAGGTTTGAATGTAGCCCATCCTTCGCAAGTATTTTACTCGATCCCAAAATTCGCTTCGCTCAAGTCGCCGCTCATTGATATAGTCATTTGCATTTTTCCTATAAATCGAACTGGCTTGGAAGAATGGCACTGACAGATCGAATAGCGACAATAGTAATTCTTTGGCGGATATTTTTAGCAATTCTTTGTGTTGTTTTTTCATAGTTAAATTATAGCATGATAATTAATTTGCGGAAATAATTTCGCGATCGCGAAATTATTTCCGCAAAAACTATCCTCAAAACTTTTTCGCAATTGCCAATATTCTCGCTTTGTGCTAATATCAGAATTACCAAGGACAAATTCAAATTTAATATTCTGCATATGTCCCAATAGATAATTCCGTTTATCAATTCATCGGTAACTCAATTTAATTGATTGAATACGGAACTTTTTAATAGGGGGTATGTAGATTCAATACAAGCAAGCTGAAGCTTGTTTTTCACTGAAGAGATAAAGTAGTATAGATATATGGCTCAAAAGAAACGTAAATTATCAAAAAAGGAGCAGAAAGCCGTTA
>CAZVFH010000063.1:0-2071 GCA_964626415.1 uncultured Candidatus Saccharibacteria bacterium | reverse complement strand
TTCGGCGACATAATCGAGAATACTTTTTAACTGTACTGAAAATTTCTCGACCTCCGCCGACGTTAGCTCAATTCGCGAAAGACGGGCAACATCTAGAACCCACTGATTTTTTTCCTCATTATTTTTCATAATATATTTTACTCTCCACTATCACTTTTCTATTCCGTCATCCCGCTTTTTTATTTTGTCATCCCCGCGAAAGCGGGGATCCATTCGAATGTATTTTCAGAACTATCAGTGGATTTCCGCCTTCGCGGAAATGACGCTAGTAGCAATATATTCGTATCGTAGCATTTCTACAACTTGGATTCAAGAACAAAAAAATGTATGTCATTGTGACATACACTGAGCAATTATTCTTCATTAATCCTATTCGCAAATTGATTTTCAATCCGTTCGGAATATATCCGACACAACCCTAAAACAACAATTGAAAGAAACCAGAGACAAAACATTCCGCGATTTTCAGCTATTTGTTTTACAGGAATTTGGGTCATCCAACAAAGAATAATTATTGAGATGATTCCAAAAAACTCAAGCGAATTACACCCAATACGGTAAAACAATCTAGAAAAAATACTTTTACGGAGGATTATTGGAATCATTGGTGCCGGGCCGACAATATGAGCTTTTCGTGTCTGAACCATATCGCCAATTTCTCTTGCCTCGTCAGGCAATTCTCCCATAAGTGCTAGCATCGCCAACACCTCCTTCGGATACTTTATTTATAGCAAATAATTTTTTCCAAGTCAATGTTTTTGAAATTTTTAAAGTTTTTATGCGATTTGCGTCGATCGACGCAAATCGCATAAAAATATCATTGACATTTCCTGAAAACCGCGCTATGATATTTTTGACAATCACACCGGCAAAAGGATGTGAAACCGATGAAAAAGTGGAATCCTTGGAATCCAGCCATTAAACCAGGCAAAGAATTCCATTTGTTGAGATTGCACGATCCAAATCAAATACAAGAATTTGAAACAGCTTGGGGATATTGCGATGTTTATGAAGTTTCACCGAATGGCAATCTTGATAAATCTGGGCAAGCCGTCAAAATCGAATTCGGTAGTGAGACGCGAATTAATCTGATGCCAGCCAATGATCCAGAAATGACAATTGTCCGGACAAACTGGGAATATCTGCCGCTTGATTTGGTTGATCCGACACTGTTGGAAAATCTGGTTAATGCCCTTTCGGGAATATCAACACCGGAATTCAATTATCGTTTTTACACAAGAGACACAATGGTGGTTGTTGTCCGCGAACCAATTGTTGAGTCGGCAGAAGTGAAAACAGCTGATGAAAAACAAACTGACATCTTGCCACATCAGAGATGTTCACTTAGTCCAACCGAACTACACATCAAAGAACCCAGAACTGAATCTGCATTGCCAGTTATTGGTCGAACTCCTTCCCCCAAAGTACATATCTGTCAATTTTGCAAAGGAGTTTTTTCCACCGATGCATTTGTTGAATAAACAAGAATTTCTTCCGCCTCACGCGAGGCGGTTTTTTTGTTATTTATATTAAAATCTAATTTATTAGAGATATTCAATGATCATTGAATATCTCTAATAAAAATGAATATAAAATTATTCTATTTAATTCACTTTATCATCAATAAAAATTCTTTTTCAGTTAAAATTCTTGTGCCAAATTTTTTCGCTTTTTCCAGTTTTGAGCCGGGATCGGAACCGACGACCAGAAAATCGGTTTTGGAAGTTATGGCCGATGAAACCCGGCCGCCAAATTTGACAATTAATTTATGGGCGTCGTCGCGAGGCATTGACTCAAGAGATCCGGTAATGACAAATGATTTTCCCTCAAATTTTTTTGAAACAACGGGGGAGTGATAATTGGAAATTTTAACACCAAGTTTTTGTAGACATTTTATCATTTCCAAATTTTTTTTCTCCGAGAAATACTCAACGAAGGAACTGCCAATCGCCTCGCCTACTCCGTAAATTTTATCAAGATCTTCTTTTTTTTGTTTTAAGATATTTTCAATTTTCCCAAACTGCTCGGCGATGTCATTTGCCGTTTCGGCGCCGATATGACGAATTCCAAG
>CAZVFH010000062.1:0-2234 GCA_964626415.1 uncultured Candidatus Saccharibacteria bacterium | reverse complement strand
AAAAGAGCAAATATGCTCTGCCAAAAAATTGCATTTGGGGGGTGAATTTAGGCCGATAGTTTGTGTCATAATTATAGCAAATTGACGACAATTTGTCAAGGTTTTTTTAAAAATTTAGCAATTCTAAATTAAATCATCAGCAAAATAAAATTAGAATAATCCATTCAGATTTGAATCGATCGACTCAAATCTGAATTTTGTTATTTCTATAATGACTTTTTGAATCAAAAAAGCCCGCAACCATAGTTGGGGCCATGCTCGAAAGAGGTCTCTGCTGGGCGCCGTGTCAAGCGCGACGCCCAGCAGAATCCGGACAAGGAATCGCCCTCCAACCAGTTACTGGAGGTCGGCAGATTCCTTACCTGACTGGTGACTTCTGTTAACACCGATCAGGATTTTCGGACTGGCTCCCACAAAACCAGTCCTACCCTACCTTACCGTCGCACTGGCAGGGATAAAGATCGGTGATGACACTACCCCGGGGCAGAAGTAGCGCCATCACCCCGTTGTCTCTCTGGGCGCAAGTCTAGGGGGGCGACTTGATGAGAGATACCGGAAACATCTGGAGCAGGGGACGGGATTCGAACCCGCGACCTCAACCTTGGCAAAGTTGTGCTCTACCAACCGAGCTACCCCTGCTCCACAAAACTGGTCGGAGTTAAACGATGCAGTCGAGCGCACCGTCCAACTCCGTTCTGTAAATACCACATTAACAAATCAATTTTTACTTGTCAAGCCCCTGTTTTGTAAAAAAGTTCATCAATATACTAAATTCCTGAAAATAATTATTTTTTCGAAACCTTAACTTTTGCTGGACGAAGAACGGAGTCAGCAAATTTATAGCCAGCAAGGATTTCTTCGACAACAACCCCTGATGGTTGGTCAGATTCAACTTCTTCGACTGCCTCGTGCAATTCCGGGTTAAATTCAGTCCCAACTGATTCGACCCTTTCTAGTCCATTTTCAAATAAAATACTCTCGAATTGTTTTTCAATTTGTTTAATTCCGATTGCCCAGTTATTACTTTTCAGCTCATCTGGTAAATGCTTTGTTGCTAGTTGAAAATGATCTAACACCGGCAAAAGTTGTTCAACGATATCAGCGTTAGCAAATTTTACTAAATGCAATTTCTCATCAGCAATTTGTTTTTTGTAATTTGAAAAATCCGCTTGCGTTCTCTGCCAGCCAGTTGTCATCTCTAAAATATTCTTTTCCAATTCCTTGATTTTCTTTTTTAAATTCTTTTCCATATTTACTCCCTATTTTGATATGATAAAGAATAATGAAAAATATGTCAATCCCAAACTTCAGAGTATTTACTTTTGTTCTCGTGTCTTTTTTAATCGGTATATTCTTCTCAAGTTTTTTCAATTTAAATTTCTACAATTTTTATTGGCAAGCATTTCCTATTTTTGTTCTAACTATTGGAATATACTTCCTAACAAAAAAAGAGTATTTACTAAAATTATCAATATATATTTCATCAGCATTTTTGTTTGGGTTTTTACTCTTTGCTTATAAAAATACAATTATTTCTGAAAATTCTTTGCCACTAAGCACTATTCATAAAACAACAGCAATTATTGTCAATTACCCGCAAATTGGACAGACAAATCAGCAATTTTTTGTTGAAATTTCTGATTCTGGGAAAACAAAGAGAATTTTATTAACAACCGCAAAAAATCCTGAGTATTTTTATGGCGATAAAATTGAAATTGAAGGTACAACAACCAAGCCAGAAAATTTTTCCGGTTTTGACTATATAAATTATTTAAAAAGATTTGGCATTACGGCGGAAATCAAAAATCCAGAAATTACTTTTCTTTCCAAAAACAACGGCAATAAAATATACCACTATTTGTTTTTTTTGCGGAAAAAATTTGAAACCTCGGTTATTGAAAATCTTCCCGAGCCGGAAAGTTCACTGGCAATTGGATTAGATATCGGCTCAACAAAAGGTTTTAGCAAAGAAATAATGGAGCAATTTTCCAAGATTGGAATTACCCACATTGTTGCTCTCTCCGGTTACAATGTGACAATAATTATTGTTGCTCTCACTGACATTTTGCTTGGAATTTTAACCGCAAGACAAATATTCCTTTTTTCATCAATCATAATTATTCTTTTTGATGTTTTAACCGGCGGAACGGCATCGGTTGTAAGAGCTTCGATAATTACTTTGGTTATAACTTTTGGCAAAACCATAGGGCGTAAAGCCGATATGACAAATCTGC
>CAZVFH010000061.1:0-2305 GCA_964626415.1 uncultured Candidatus Saccharibacteria bacterium | reverse complement strand
CTTTTGTGTAATTCAGTCTCCAGTTCGGTTAAAATTTTTCGCTCCCTGCCGCTAGCTTCTTTGACCGGAATGTTGGTCTTTTTTGATACAAATTGGTCGATAAAATCAACAGAAAGAATTTTTTCACCCTTGGAATTTAAAGCACTTGCCGAATCATTTAAAAGTGAAATTGATTTTTCCGGATTTGGCTGATCAAGTAGATATTTATTTGCAAGTTTTGCCACTTCTTTAATCGCTGAATATGTTACTAAAATCTTAAAATGATTTTCAACTTTTAGCACCATATCTTCTAATATTCTGATCATCTCGCTACCATTTGGCTCTGAAACTTCAATCCTTTCCATTTTTTGAGAAATTATCGGGCTGTTTGGAATCAACGAATTGTAATCCGCCGCATTCATCGTGCAAATAAAATTTATTTCGGGATAAGCCAAATAAGGTGAAAGAACTGCCGAAGCATCAATTTGCCCTGCCTCACCGGAGGATAAAAGTTTTTCCAGCCCGTCAATAAAAATAATAATATTTCCGGCATTTGCCGCTTGAGAAAAAACCCGAGTTAGTCGCTCTGTAAATTCACCCGGACCAGATAGCCCAGAAATCAGAAGATCAACATTTAACTCACGAATATGTTTATGGTAAATACTGCCAGATGCTTTTCCATCGTTTAATTTTTTTGCAAGGCCAAGAACAATCGTTTTTTTACCAATACCCGGCTCGCCGACTAAAATTGCGTTTGCCCCCTCTACTCGATTCAATGCTTGCTCCAAAAGAGTTGTTTCCCTTTCATGACCAATAATTTCCAACCCCAGCCCAAAACGGTTGACTTCTTCGGTCAAATCAGTAGAAAACTGGTTCAAATCAAGTGTATAGCCAAAAGCCCAATCGCGACCGATTCCACCGGAGAGATGCAAATCAGAGGGATCTAAAATTTTTTTGCCTTTTTCAATCTTTTTTTCCAAAGATGTTTGCCAGTAAACGATATTGGCAAGATCATTTGAGTCCAAATTTTTTTCCGATATAAACGAAGTGAGATCGGGATCTAGCTCGGAAATCGCCACCAAGATGTCGCCGACTTCAACTTTGTTGTGATTTTCCAAAATCGCAATTTCAATTGATCTTTCGGCAACTTGAGAGAAGCGAACCGCTCCGGCACCGGTAACAGTTGCAATTTTTTCTAGTACATCCTCTTTCGCAACTCCGATTCGATTGAAAATAAAGTTGGACGCTGGCGATTTAACCAAAGAAATAAAAACACTGCAAATATCTACCTCTTCGATGTCGCTTGAAACCGACATCAGTGCCGAAGCGGCAGCAACAGACAAACAATCAAAATATTTTATATCTTCTTTTTTCTTCGCTTTTTCTTTTATTTCCATAGGCGATAAAATCTCCGGATTTTGAACAAAAAAGCGAAAGAATGCTCGAAGTGCGAGAAAGATCAAAAATATTACCAGTAAAATTAAGCTCCAGCCAAGAGGAAAATCAAAACTTGTTGAAATTAAAGTTAACGAAAGCGAGGCGACAGAAAAAAATCCGACAAGCCAAAATATCATGGACAAAATTTTGCCAGGAAAACTAGAAAATAGTTGATTAATTTTAACCAATTTTTTTATTCGCGTTCCAGCTGAATTGTAGTTTAATTTGGCCATTTTTCAGATATTTGCAATTCCCAAAATTATCAAAAATACTATAAGAAGTGGAAATGCCAGCCAAGTGGCAAAAGATAATAATGACAAAAATATTATCGCTATAAAAATCAAAAGAAAAGCAACAAAAGTTGCCGCCTTAACCAAAAATCCGACAAAACGCGACGCTAAATTGAGCAAGAAAACCGAAAAACGCTCTTTGAGTGAAAGGTTTTCATAGCTTAATTCATCACGCTTCCAGGGGGCAAACAAGGTCTTAAAAATAATTTTCAGCGAAAAGGCATCGGCAACTAAAATAACTGCTGCTTTCGACATCGAAAAAAGACGGCGGGGAATGTAGAAATACCACCAATGAAAAAATAAAATTAACAAACTTTCTCGCCCCTCCATAAGAAAACATTAAATTTTCAATTTTTAATTTAAAATTTTCAATAAATGTCTAAATACTTCAATGACAAACAAAACTGAAAATTGACTCATTGAAAATTCATTGAAAATTGCCACTTGAAAATTGAAAATTAAGATTTTTTGGAGATTGCATTCTGTGGGCAGATATCAACCACTTCATTAATTTCACAGTCGCCGCACTTACCGCTAGCTATTGGTTCTGATTTCCCTTGACTATCAAATTTAAACAATTTTTCATAGCTAACAATACA
>CAZVFH010000060.1:0-2518 GCA_964626415.1 uncultured Candidatus Saccharibacteria bacterium | reverse complement strand
AGCAGTTGAACAGAAAAAGGTAAAGGTGTAGAATGGGGCATATGAAAAAAAATAATTTTTTGGTAGTGAGTTTTTTGGCTGTGTTGGTTTTGTCACTTTTAGTATTTCAAGCAATTCATAAAACAATAAGGGCGCAGGCGAAGCCGGATGTAATCCCTGATCAGTACATAGTAGTAATGAAGGATTCGGTGGCTGACCCCGAGACTGTGGCCAATGAACACGCTAAAACTTATGGTTTGCTTATTGCTCATACTTATAAAAATGTCATCAAGGGTTATAGCGCAGTTATTCCCCAGGCCAGACTAGAAAAAATAAAAGAAGATCCCAGAATTGAGTTTATAAGTCAGGACAGGGAGGTAAACATATCTGCTCCCAAGGTTGCCAGGCCGGGAAAGCCAGCGCCAACTTCAACTCCGGCTCAAGCTCAAAAAACACCAACAGGAGTTAGACGGATCGGGGTGAGTTCTAATTTGGGGACAGGGATTGGCGTGGCAGTGATCGATACCGGAATTGACTTGAGTCATCCGGATTTGAATGTGGTGGCGAGCAAAACTTGTGTCGTCCGGACTAAGAGCGCCAATGACGATAATGGTCACGGCAGTCATGTGGCGGGAACGATAGCAGCCTTGGATAATGAAATCGGCGTGGTTGGTGTGGCTCCAGAGGCAAAATTGGTGGCGGTGAAGGTGTTGGACAAAAGAGGCTCGGGGACTTGGTCTTCCGTTATTTGCGGTATTGACTGGGTAACGGCTAATGCTGGTTTTTACAATATTAAAGTTGCCAATATGAGTCTGTCCGGCAGCGGTAGCAGTGATGATGCCTGCGGCAGTGTCAATAATGATGCTCTGCATAAGGCGATTTGCAACTCGACTGCCCAAGGTGTCACTTATGTGGTGGCGGCTGGCAATCAGGCGGCCAATGCTAGTAATTCCGTTCCTGCCGCCTACAACGACACGGTGATTACGGTCTCGGCTTTGGCAGATTCGGACGGTCTGGCCGGGGGACTTGGCTTGGCGACTTCTTACGGAGCAGATGACACTTTTGCCACTTTTAGCAATTACGGTGGAGTGGTGGATTTGGGCGCTCCGGGGGTGAGTATCTATTCGACCTGGAAAAGCGGCGGCTATAACACTATCAGCGGGACAAGTATGGCAGCACCTCATGTAGCCGGGACGGCAGCTCTTTATCTTAAGATAAATCTTGATGCTGGCTGGGAACAGGTCCGCAACGACCTAGTTTCCGGAGGCGAAAAGCTGAATTTCGGTCATACCGATCCGTCCGATCTTCACCCTGAACCGATTGTTTTGACGGCTGGCCTTTGAGTGGAATTTGGTCTAGACAGAAGAGCGAGTGCCCAACTTAAACAAGTTTTACTGTAATCAGGCCGGTGGTGATAGAGATACTTTTTAGTTTCTCTAGTTGAAACATGAGAGATCCGACGATAGCTAGTAAGTTCTAAAACGAACTCATAATAAAATATCCATCCTAAAATCATTGTAGTGAATGAGAAAAAGCCTATAACATGGTAAAATAAACAATTAATAACTATTTGAATAGTCAATATGTCACTTCGGGAAAAATTATCTCCACTACTTCTCGAGTCTCCGCCTATTACCACTGTTGACTCGTCAACCTTTCTATCTTTTCTCTTTCAAGACTGTTCAACATCAATACATTTTTCTTCTCAACTCGATTTATCGTGGTTAACACCGGCTTTTGACTATTTATATCAGCAAAAAATCGCTGTCGATCGTTATGCTGGAAAAGAAGGGCAATTGAGGGAAAAATATTACCCCGAAGAAACCAAAAGACAAGCTCCCGCTGAAAGAAACACAATTTTTTATTATGATCCCGATACCAATACTTATCAAATATGCCCCGCCGTTCATGGAGATTTTACTTCTGTTCAATCGCAACTTGCTGAAGTCGGGCTATCCGGTAAAACACCATTAATTGACTTCCACTCTCACCCTTTTGACGTATTACCAAGTCCTATAGATTATGCTTCCTTGGTTTTGCAATCGGGTACATCACTAAGATTTATTAATGTGACTGCAGTTCTTTGTCCCAGCATGCAAATACTCGCTCTTGCTACTCCTCAAACTCCCTTTTTAAGCGGAGACGAAATCATAACTTTAGCTAGCCAGCTTACAACGGATCTTAAATCAAATCCCGAAACGACCAGATTGCAACAACAAGAAGAAACCATTATTACCACTCATTTTAGAAGGATAGGGGATTTATTAAATGGCATGAGCCAGACATTAGCCCAAACTATTGGCGGATTACAAGAAGTGCCATCTGAATTATCTTTACAATTGCAAGCAGCATATTCTGAACAGGCAAAACCGTTGGAACAAGAATTAGCAGACAATTTGGGTCCTGCACATTTAGCACTTTTAAATCACAATGAAAAAATTCTTAACGCCGCTCTTATACGGGTTGCTAGACTATGGCATATACAGCTTTACTTTTCCACCGACAGAAGCCAATTTATTAAATTTTCGGCATAAATAAA
>CAZVFH010000059.1:0-2597 GCA_964626415.1 uncultured Candidatus Saccharibacteria bacterium | reverse complement strand
AAAAAATCCAACCAGTTGATATGTTCCCGCAAACCCATCACATCGAGATAGTCGGACTTTTAAGAAAGAAATTCTAGTTCTGATTTTTTAAAATAATTCTTTCCTGTAAATAATAATTCTTAATCATATTTATTTTTTCTCTTGACAATGTTCGGGGTATGTTTGGTATGATGATGTTATGGCAATAGAACAAATAAGAAACAAAAGAGGAATAAAAACAGAACCGTTCAACGCTGGTTTGATTGAATAATTTTTTAGTTATTTGAATTTTTTGCATTTGAAATTGTTTAGAAATTAGAAATTAGAAATTCTCCTGAAAGGAGGGTTATGGAGTCGTTGACGAAGCGACAAAAAGAAATTCTTGATTTTATCAGAAGTTTTATTGAAGAAAACGGTTATGCTCCGAGTTTTCGCGAGATTGCTTATTATTTTGAGCTTTCATCGGTTTCGACAGTTGCCGAGTATATTTCAATTTTGGAGGAAAAGGGTTATCTGACAAAAGAGGCGATGGAAGCCCGTTCAATTCAATTAACGCCGGCGTTTGCCTCCGGCATCGACACTTTCGAAATACCCCTCTCGGGAGTGATCGATGCCGGCAAACCGATTGAAGCGATCAGAACAAATGAAACGATCGATATTCCAAAAGATATGATGGGGCGCCGAACATTTGCTCTTCGCGTTCGCGGAGAATCAATGATTGATGATGGAATTTTAGATGGTGACTATGTGATTATCGAGCAATCACAAACCCCACGAAACGGCGAAATTGTTGTTGCTTTAATTGATAATGAAAATGCAACCTTAAAGCGATTTTATTTCGAAAAAGACCAAATCCGGCTCCAGCCGGCAAACAAAACAATGAAACCGATGCGCTTTGCCAAAAAACGAGTGACAATCCAAGGTAAAGTCAAAGGCGTAATCCGTAAGTTTCACTAGATATAAATTAAAAAAGATTGTTAATTTTTTTGGCAATCTTTTTTAGTTTAAAATTAATTTGCAATACTTTTTTATTGGATATATACTAGAAATATAAATTTAATTCTTATCATGGATTCAACAGGATTTCAGTTTTAAAATTTTAAAGAAAGGAGGGTTATGGACAAAGAGAGTCGAAAATTAATCAAGTTCTCGAATTATTCGCTTTGTGTCACGCTTCCAAAGTCAACGATTAAGATTCTTGGTTGGGAAAAAGGTGACATTGTAAAAATGACAGTTGACGAAAAAAAAGGTGAGATTTTGATTACTAGCGGTAAAAAACAAGGCAAACATGCGGCAAAACCGGTAAAAAAAGAGCTAGTAAAAAAATCAGCAAAGCTAAGTAAGGTAAAATTGAACAGCAAAAAAACCCGGTGGTAGATTGTCAGTTTACGAAAATAATCATAACCATTTACGGATTATCTCCAAATTTGCTATGATAATGTTGTAAAGGAGGGTTGTGGGAATTTCTGATGACATAAAGCCAAAAAAATACCGCCGGCCATTTTCTCAAACAGAAAAGTTATTAATTGTCGAACAACAGATCGAAAAAGAGAAAGAAAAAGTAGCTAATGATCTTTTTGAGGACCAAAAAGAGAGTGATTTTTTTGACGGCACTCCAATTGGAAAGAGGTCAGAAAAACAAAGAAAGGAACCGAGAAAACCAGAAAAAGAAGCTGAAGTTCCTAAAAAAACAAAAAGAAGTCGTTCCGTGCCAATTTTAATTTTTATAGTATTTGTTTTGACTGGTTTTTTGATCTGGCAAAATTTTAGTAAATTGAAAAACTACCTTGATTTCAAGTTTAAAATCGAAAATGATCAAAAATTATCAGAGATTATTGAAAGTACCACACCAAATGAAACAAGTTACACATCCGAACAAAGTCAAAATACCCAAACGGCGACTCCAGCTCAACCAGTTGAAATAACTATCGATAACTCCAATATCAACATATCGGTACTTAACGGCTCAGGGGTAAAAAATTCAGCTAAAATCGCCGCTGACAAACTGACAACCGCTGGTTTTACAATCAAATACACTGGCAATGCAAGAGTGTTCACCTATCAAAAAACCTACATTTATCACAAAACCGGGGGAGAGGAAAAAGCCAATTTGGTCAAAGAAAATCTGATTGATTACGATTGCGAAGTCGTGCTGAGTGAGGTTATAGTTGGAGCAACTTACGACATTGTTGTGGTGATCGGAAAAACTTAAATAATATATATGGAAAAGATTTTTAATTACATTGATAAATTCTACCTGACGCTTCCGGCAGGATATGCTTTGTTGATTTCGCTGGCAATAATTGTCCTTACCTTGTTTGCGCTTTGGCGTTTTATCAAAGGCAATTTTATTTGGATTGTCTTGATCATCATTTTTATCCCTGCAGTTTGGCCGTCACTTAAGACCTTGACAAAATTATTTTTGAGCATTTTTCTATTTCTACTCGCCAAAATTAAAGTATAAAAATTCAAACATGAAAGATATAAAAATTATTAGACTTAAAAAAGATGATGATGTGATTTTGGGCATCATCAATTTTTGTCAAAAAAATAAAATAACATATGGATGGTTTACAGGACTAGGCGCCGTCGAAAATGCTGAAATTTCAATTTATGAT
>CAZVFH010000058.1:0-2798 GCA_964626415.1 uncultured Candidatus Saccharibacteria bacterium | reverse complement strand
GGGAGGCGTCGCGCTATGACACGCAGTCATAGGGTCGTATTCTCCCTCGTGATTAATTCTATTTTAGCATGCCGTAAATATACTTGTCAATAGCAAAATTATTAAAAAACAACTATGGAAAATTTAGAGAACAGGACATTGTTTTTTGGCGATAATCTAGAAATTTTGCGGGACAAAATTCCCGATGATTGTATTGATTTAATTTATCTCGACCCGCCATTCAATTCTAACCGTAATTACAACATTCTTTACAAAGAAGGCCTAGTCGATAGCCCAGCGCAAGTTCAAGCGTTTGAAGATTCTTGGCATTGGACGAGAGAAGCCGAGCATATTTTTAATGAATTGGTCGGAACCACCGTATCGAAAACAAAAATCAATCAAAAAATTTCCGATTTAATGCAAGCGTTGGAAAAACTGGTCGGCAAAAATGATGTTCTCGCATATTTGACAATGATGACGATCCGTTTAATTGAGCTCCGACGAGTTTTAAAGCCGACTGGCTCAATTTATCTCCACTGCGATCCAACCGCTAGCCATTATTTAAAAATCGTAATGGATGCGGTTTTTGGAAAAACAAACTTTAGAAATGAAATTGTTTGGTGCTATTCTCGGCCAAGTGTCCCGGGTCAAAAACAACTTTCAAAAGTTCATGATATTATTTTTTGGTATAGCAAAAGTGATGATTGGAAATTTGACCCGGATGCGATTAGACAACCTTACTCAGAATCAAGTTTGGCGCGTGAAGGTTATGGTGGAAAAGCATCAAAAATGACAAAAGGGGCGCCAGTAGAATTAAAAGAGGGCGGAAAATTTCCCGAGGATTGGATTCGTGTTTCGCCATTGAAAGGCAACTCTAAAGAATATCTTGGTTATCAAACCCAAAAACCCGAAGCATTACTTGAAAGAATTATTAAATCTAGCTCAAAAGAAGGCGATTTAGTGCTTGATCCGTTTTGTGGTTGCGGGACGACGGTTGCTGTTGCCGAAAAATTAAAAAGGAAATGGATTGGTATAGATATTACAACTTTAGCAATAACTTTGATAAAATCTCGCCTTGAAAAGAAGTTCCCTGATAAAAATCTTAAAATAAAAATCGATGGTTTGCCAAAAGATTTAGCTGGTGCAAAAGAGTTAGCAGTAAAGAATCGTTTTGAATTTGAATATTGGGCGCTTCAATTTGTAAGCGCAATACCGGCGCCAAACAAATCTAAGGGAAATATGCATGGCGCTGACAAGGGCATAGATGGTATTGTAAATTTTTATACAAAACTGCATAATGGCAAAGAAATTGGCAAAGCAATTGTTCAAGTGAAAAGTGGAGGGGTTAAGCGCAACGATATTGCGACCCTGAAAGGTGATATTGAAAGAGAAAAAGCTAATGCTGGAATTTTCATTACTCTGGAAGAACCAACGCGACCAATGATTGAAGAAGCGATTTCTGCTGGCAGTTTTTCTGTCGATTACACAAAAGTGGAATTTCCAAAAATTCAAATTATGACGATCGCCGAACTTTTGAAAGACATGTCCCCAAAATTACCAGCCGGTTGGTTTATCTCAAATCACAAAGAAGCCGAAGCGGAAAAAGAAGATCATCGCCAACCATTTTCGTTTGGGGAGTTTTAATATGCCAAATATTTTACAAAAAAATTATATCTTTTTAGATGAATCAGGAAAGCCAGAAGTATTTTCCAGCCGGGGAATAAATCTAGTCGAGAAAAACCAAGCATCGAAATATTTAGTTATTACGGCAGTTCGAACTCAAGATCAACTCGATATTCAAAGAAAAGTCACAGCTTTTCGTTCTGAACTTTTGAATGACCCCGAATTAACAAAGATATTTTCGTCAGCATATACTCTTGATGCATTTCACGCTCAAATCGATTATCCCCAAGTTAGAGAGAAATTTTATAATTTTATTAATTCTTTAATTGAAATTAAAATTAATGTTATTGTAGTGGAAAAACTCAAATGCTATGTTCCATTGCAACAAAATTCTGGAAAACTTTATGGGATCATGACCGGAGAATTATTGAAAAACATTTGTCATCAATCAAACAACACTGAAGTGATATTTTCAAGAAAAGAAAGCAAGTTAAAACTTCAAAAAGAACTTGAATCAGAAGTGGAAAGAATTCGTCTTGGCTATTTACAACTGCATCCAAATTTTGATGCAAAATACTCTCTTTCTTATCATCATAACCCTCATTACACTCACGGTGCTTTGCAAATTGCCGATTATGTTTCATATTCAATATTTCAAGTATTTGAAAACAAAAATCGAAAATGGTACGAACTAATTAAAGGAAACATTAGAACAATTCAAGACATTTGCAACAAAAAATACTTTACTCGGAGCAACCCGCTGTAACTATCCAGTAAAGGAAGTGCGAACTTCGCACGTTTCATTCAGCGTTTTGCTCCAAATAAAGTATCTAATATAGATTGTAGCAAATTGTATTACATTGTGTCAAGATGTGCCAAGAATGATAATAAAATTACAAAATCACCATAGAAAATTCATAGAATAGGACTATGTTTTGTGGAAAACATCTATAAACAAACTATCCAAATAATTAGTAATTATATGCCAAAAAGAAATAACCAGTCAATCGAGCAAAAAATTATTATCGGGTTTTTTCGTGGGATTTGGTGGATTTTGAGTTTGCCGTTTAGGAAGAGAAAAAAGAGAATTTCCACCAAGGATAAAAAATATTTTCTGGCGAAAAAACAAGAAATTTTAAATATTGCCGAAACAAATGATAAAATAAAACTGTCTCATACCCTTTTTGAAGCCGATA
>CAZVFH010000057.1:0-2919 GCA_964626415.1 uncultured Candidatus Saccharibacteria bacterium | reverse complement strand
GTCAGCATCCATTTTAAAAGATGCCAATGTCAAAACAATCGCTGATACTTATACACAATTTGTCAAGCCCCTGCCTGTTGTTTTCGTATTTTCTTGTTCCAAGAAACCAAAAGCATCGTTGCAATAAAAATTGACGAATAAGTTCCAAAAGTTATACCGATTATCAAAGTTAAAACAAAATGATGAATTGACTCGCCACCGATGACGAATATCGAAAGCAGAACAAAAATTGTCGTTAGTGATGTGTTGATAGATCTTGATATTGTTTGAGCGATGCTGGCGTTTGCCAGTGATTCCAAATTAGATGTCGGGTGGCGCAAAAGATTTTCTCGCAGACGATCAAAAACAACTATTGTGTCATGAACAGAAAAACCCATAATCGTCAGAAGTGCAGTAATAAATAAAGCATCCACAACCATCCAGTCATAAAAATGTCCGATAACCGAAACAAATCCGGTTGTAACAATTAAATCATGAATCAGCGCGGTAACCGCCGTAACCCCAAACTGCCATGAATTTGCCGGTTTTGGAACTTTGCGAAAAGCATAAGCGATATAGATTATTATTGCTAGTGAAGCGACTACAACCGCCCAGATGGCTTTATTGGTAATATCTTGGCTGACAACAGGCCCTATTGTTTGGTAAGACGTTTCAGAGATGTTGTTATCAATTTTAGCTTTTAAGTCAGAAATAATTTTATTATGTTCGTCATTCGATAAATCTCTTGTTCTGATTACAATTTTGTCGTTGCCGGAATTTCTTACTGAATCAGCAGGCAAATTATTTTCCGCTAAATTTTGTTTTACTTGCTCGGTTTTTGCCAACAAACCATTGGCTTCAAGCTCAATAATTGATCCGCCGCGAAAATCAATCCCAAGGTTTAATCCCCATGTAAAAATCGAAATTAAACTCAAAATAATTAAGGTCAAGGAAAAGATGTAAAAATATAATCGCTTTTTTACTACATTAAACATTTAAGATATTCTTAATTTTGGTTTTCGAAAGCAAAAGCAAAAAATTTCGGGAAACAGTTATGGCGCTAAACATACTAACCATGACACCGATTGCTAAAGTCAGGGCAAATCCTTTAATAATCCCCGAGCCGAAATAAAATAATATCGCGCAAGTAATTATTGTCGAAAAATTTGAATCGCGAATCGAACTCCAAGCCCTCTTGAAACCCTCATTTATTGCTAAAACTATATCCTTTCCGCTTCTGATCTCTTCTCGGGTTCTTTCAAAAATCAGGATATTTGCATCAACCGCCATACCGATAGACAAAATAAAACCGGCAATTCCCGCGAGTGTCATTGTTACCGGAATGATTTTAAACAAAGCCAAAGCGATTAAACTGTAAATTAAAAGTGCAAGAACTGAAATTACTCCCGGAAGTTTGTAATGAACAATCATAAAAATTGCGACAAGAAAGATCCCAACCAAGCCGGCAATCAAACTTTTTTTAATTGAATCAACTCCCAGCGTTGCGCCGACATTTTTTTGAGCGATAAGTTTCGCCGGAATTGGCAAAGCGCCTTCATTCAAACGGTCAGCCAATTTTTTTGCTTCTTTGATATCCTTTTGTCCGGTAATAATTGCGTTTCCATCAGTTATTTCTGCTTGAACAGTCGGAGCCGAAACAATTCTTCCGTCAAGTACGATTGCGATCTGTTTATTCAAATTATCTTTTGTTAGTTTTGCAAATTTTTGTTTTCCAGCATTGTTGAAGGTCAGAGTTACTACTGGTTTGCTTGAAGCGGAGGAATTTTGATTTTCATAAGTTACATCAGCATTATCGAGGTCACGACCCGTTAGATCAGTTTTTTGCCAGAGACCCGGATAAGTATAAGTATTTTGATAATAATCATTTAATGATACACCAGTTACTTGGTCTTCTGTTTGAGTCATAAAAACCATTTCATAGGTCTGTCCAATCGTTGAAATTGCTTGATTAATATCTTTGATTCCAGGGAGTTCAATTAGAACTTGATCACTCCCCTGTTGCTGAATTGTCGGTTCGGCGACGCCAAGTTGGTCAATCCTTTGGCGAAAAACATTTATCAGATTTACAACATCCTTTGTCTTATCATTAGAGTTTGACAAGTCAGCGAGATAAACGAGTTCTGTTCCACCCTGTAAATCAAGGCCAAGGTGAGTTTTAATTTCTTTAGCAAAAAAATTTGGTCCTTTTGGGATGTCAACTAAAACCGCCAATGTTGTAACTATGGCGATAAACAAAAAAATAAAGAAAGTTCTTTTCATCATTGTATACTTATTTTATCGGAGTTCATCAGAAAAATCAACAATTTAAAATATTGGGAAAAATGTCAGTTTATTTTCAGCATTTAGTTTTGGAAACACATCTTCCTCGAGCATTGAAAATTCATTCGGTAAATATTCAAAAATTTCCGGTTCAAAAAGATAATATCCTTTTAGTGTCTGAAGATTATTTGTTGCAATAGTTGCAATTCCAAAATGACTGCGGTGAAAATCAGCCAAATTTTTTATATTTATCGCTAAATTATCATCAATATTTATTACAAGAAAAGTTTTTTTAAAATGATTTTTTAATGGCAAAAGCGCGCCAGCAGTTCCCTCTCCCCCTTCAATGTAGCTTATTTTTAGATCATAAATTTTTCCGTTACCAATCCCCTGTTTTACTTGCTCACCCAAAAATCCAACAGCAATAATTACTTCTGAAAAACCGAATGTTTTCAGCCCTTTTATTGTCGAGTCAATAGTTGGAATTAATTTTGTTGCTCCGCTTCCGCCTGCCATAATCACTGCCGAATTGATTTGTGAAAGCCCCAATGACTCAGAAATTAACAACTCTATCGCATGTGAGCGATTTCGCATTTTTAGACCATCAATCTTTTGATCAATTTGAGTAAGTAGATCTTTTTTAATTGAAATTGAAATTCG
>CAZVFH010000056.1:0-3078 GCA_964626415.1 uncultured Candidatus Saccharibacteria bacterium | reverse complement strand
CGGAGGTGATCAGATATGGATGTTCAAGTAATTGACAGGTCGGTTTCGGCGTTATCAGATTATTTACATTCGAAAGTTCTTTCCTTAAAAGAGATTGAAGCTGTTGAACGCATAGCGCCTCATGTAAGAAATAATTTCAATTACCTTTCTTCGGGTAGCATTCATTCGGTAGTTTTAGCAAGAATTGCCCAGGAATTTCACTGGGAATATGATCCTCCTGTTTCCGGCAAACTTGCTACTGATTTGCCGCCAGTGAAAACATTAGACAAAATAATTGTAAGCGGAATCGAAGAGGTTGGCAAAGAGGAAGTTTGGAGATTATATTTCTTTTTGAAAATGTATCATTTACGTCTTGAGATGGCTCTTCATAAAGTCGTCGCAACTAAGCCCTGTGGTTAATCCTTACTGCTTCTTTTCGGAGCAGTTTTTTGTTTCAGTAAAAAGTCGAGCGTGGTATAATATGGTAATAACAGGTTGAAGTAAAAACTACCACAGATTTATTGTCACTGATTAACACAGATAATTTCATCAGTGACGATCTGTGATGATAGATCAGTGAGAGTTTATACTTCCTTATTTTAATTAGCACAACAAGGACAAAATTTGAAAAAGGTTTTGCTTGTAATTTTGGATGGTTGGGGGTTGTCGCCGATTGCTGAGGGCAATGCGACTTTTTTGGCAAAGACGCCGAATTTGGATTATTTATATAAAAATTATCCCAAAACCTCGCTTTCGGCTTCCGGACTTTCGGTTGGAATAACTCCCGGTGAGCCGGGAAATTCCGAAGTTGGGCATCTAAATATCGGTTCCGGCCGAGTGGTTTGGGAAAATTTACCAAGGATTGATCAGGCGATCGACAGTGGCGAATTTTTTCAAAATCGGAATTTGAAAAAATTCGCCACCGATCTTAAAAATTCAGATGGCGCTTTGCATCTCATCGGCCTCTGCTCAACTGGCGGCATTCATTCGCATCTTTCACATTTATATGCCCTTTTGGAGTTTGCCGAAAAAGAAAATATCAAAAATGTCTATCTTCATTTGATAACCGACGGTCGCGACACGGCGCCGAAAGTTGCGCTCGAAGATGTCGTTCAAATTAACAATCATCTAAAAAAACTTGAAAACGGAAAAATTGCTAGTGTAATCGGTCGATTTTATGCCATGGATCGAGATAAACATAATGAGCGAACACAAGCGGCTTACAACCTTTGGACTTTAGGCAAAGGTAGAAAATTTCTGTCAGCAGAAGCGGCGATAAAAAATGGTTATCTTGAAGGCAAAGACGATGAAAATTTGGAAGCTTCAGTCATTGATGAAAAGGGTATAATAAAACCTGAGGATGGTCTCGCCTTTTTCAATTTTCGTTCCGACCGAATGCGACAAATTCTTTCGGTCTTTGAAGATGAGAGTTTTTCCGGTTTTTCTCGAGAGAAGTTATCGAATCTGAAAATTTTAACAATGACCTCTTATCAAAACAACCAAAAATCACCGGAAATATTTCCTCCGCTAAATCTTTCAAACACTCTTCCTGATGTTATTGAGACGGCTGGACTTTCGCAATTTCACACTGCGGAAACGGAGAAGTTTGCTCATGTGACATATTTTTTTAACGGCGGTGATGAAAAAGTTCATCAAAAAGAAAAACAGGTGATTGTCCCTTCTCCACGAGTTGAAAGCTATGATTACGCGCCGGAGATGTCAGCCAAAGAAGTCAAAAATAAAGTTGTTGAAGCGCTAAAAAATGATTATCAATTCATTTTAGTTAATTTTGCCAATGGCGATATGGTTGGACATACTGGTCGGCTACCGGCGGCAATCAAAGCATGCGAAGAAGTTGATCGTTGTTTATTTGACATAATGTCAGCCGCATCCGGAGCTGGTTATGTGGCAATTATTACCGCTGATCATGGAAATTGCGAGATGATGAAAAACTTGCGAACAGGTGAAATTGACAAAGAACACACTTCTAATCCAGTGCCGCTGGTTTTTGCCGATTTTTCCAAATCGCCATTTTTGCCCCAGAACGGTGTAGGAATTAATAAAAATGAATTGTTGCAATATTCCTCGCAAGAACCAACTGGCATTCTCGCCGACATCGCCCCGACGATTTTGGCGATTTTGAACATTTCAAACCCAAAAGAGATGACAGGAAAAGATTTGCAGGATTTGATATAATAGTAAAGAGAAATTCTAACACTGACTTTTCAACACTGACTTAACACTGACAATTGAATATTCTTACACTGATTTTTTACGCTGATTGTCGCTGATATTCGTAATTTTGTAGTTTTGTTATATTCGCCTGCCTGCTGGCTGGCAGGTAATTTAGTAGAGGAAATTTTTCCAAAATTTCTATGATTGGATTCAACTTATCAGCGATTAATCAGCGTAAAGGATCAGCGTAGTTATGATTGAATTCCAACACATAACAAAAAAATATGCCGGGAATATCGTTGCTGTCAGCGATGTTACTTTTAAAATCAAAAAAGGTGAGTTTGTGGCTTTGGTTGGGCCGTCGGGAGCCGGTAAATCAACATTGATAAAAATGTTAATCTGCGAAGAAGCTCCAACCTCAGGCAGAATCTTGGTCGCCGATCGCGATATTTTGCAACTAAAACCGCGCGAACTGCCTTATTATCGGCGGAAAGTTGGAGTAATTTACCAGGATTTTAAGTTGCTTTCAAAAAAAACCGTTTTTGAAAATGTTGCTTTTGCACTCGAAGTTGCTGGACTTACTCCGGGCGTAATTAAAAAAAGAGTAAGAGAAATTTTGACATTAGTTGGATTGGAAAAACGTGCGACCGCACTCTCCGAGGAGCTTTCCGGCGGCGAAAAACAGCGGGTCTCAATTGCTCGGGCTTTGGTACACGAACCAAAATTATTGATTGCCGACGAACCAACCGGCAATCTTGACCCGGTAAATTCTTGGGAAATAATTGAATTACTTTTCAAAATCAATAAACAGGGGACAGTTGTCCTTTTGGCGACTCATGATAAGGAAGTGGTTGATGCAATTCATAAGCGGGTGGTAACGATGAAAAATGGGAAAGTGATTGATGATAGAGAGGATGGGAAGTA
>CAZVFH010000055.1:0-3164 GCA_964626415.1 uncultured Candidatus Saccharibacteria bacterium | reverse complement strand
AAAAATCTCATCAAATTGGAAAAATCGGCGAAATTGTCGTCGGAACAGTTGGCTCACTGGTAGCGCAAAAAGGGCAAATTTATTTAATCAGGGCATTTTCCCGAGTCGCCGAATCGCTACCCAAAGCCCGATTGGAAATAATTGGTCACGGGCCGGAAAAATCTCGCTTGCAAAAAGAGATCGAACAACTTGAATTGGAGACAAAAATCCAACTTCTCGGAGAACAGAAAGATCTTTCGAAGTTTTATAAAAATTGGGACTTATTTGTTCTACCGTCGCTCTCAGAAACATTTGGTCTTGTAATTTTAGAAGCGATGAAATTTGAAATTCCAGTTGTCGCTACAAGTGTCGGAGGGATTCCCGAGATTGTCAAAAATGAAAAAACCGGCATTTTGGTTCCAGCGGCAGATTCTGATAAACTGGCAAAAGCAATTTTGAAATTATTAGTTGAAAAAAAAGAAAGCCGAAAGTTGGCCGAAAATGCTAAGAAATTTTTGAAAGAACACTACGACTTAAATGTTATAATAAAAGAGATTGAGAAAGTTTATTTGTCTTTTTCCACCAATGGATGACTAATAATCCAAATAACGAATGACTAATTATAATGATATTCGTTATTAGTCATTTGGAAAAATTAGTTATTCATAAGTGTTAGTAATTTTGTAGGGGCAAAACCATGTCTTTCTGGGAGCATGAAACGGAAAAGGGGACTCTTGGCGTTGTTGCCAAGATGCTTAAAGCAAAGATAATTTCGGCGGTTTCTGCCGAGCGGGTTTTAGTGCTTTCTCCACATCCTGACGATGATGTCATTGGTTGCGGCGGGCTTTTAAAGTTACTTGCCGGTGACGGAGCAAAGATAAAAGTTGTCTATTTTTCTGACGGATCTTTCGGAACAAAAGATAAAAGTCACAACAAATCGCTGATTCCTATTCGGGAGGAAGAAACGCGTGAAGCGGGAAAGATGATCGGCGTCGGTGAAGAAAAATTTTTGCGCTTGTCTGATCTCCACTTGCAATCGTCTCCCGATTTAGCGGCACAGATTCGGAGGGAAATTGAATTTGACAAACCGGATTTAATACTTGCGCCGTCGTTTGAAGATCTTCATCCCGATCATCTTGCTGTCGCTGAAGTTTTATATCTTTCATTGCGAAATTTTGATGATCATATCAACATTTGGCTCTACGAGGTTTGGGGACTTAGTCGTTTTAATCGTTTAGTTATTATTAATGACACAATTGAGGACAAAATTGACGCTTTGCGAGTTCACAAAACACAGATGGCAAATCGCGCCTATGATGAAGCGATTTTGGGGCTAAATAAATATCGGGCGATGTTTGCCGGCGTCGACGGTTATGCCGAAGCATATTACTCAACCGGTCCACGAAATTACCGCCGTTTATTCGAAGTTTTCTCCCGCCACCACGAGAGTAAGAGATAAAATTTATTAATTTTTTGAATGTCATTCCCGCGCAGGCGGGAATCTACTAATAGTTCTGGAATTAACTATCAAATTGATCCCCGATCAATTCGGAGATGACGAGAAGGAGAATATGGAATCTGAACATGGCCCGCAAGAAGTTAGCAGGGAAGAAATTTTCTGACTGGATTTTGAAGTCAGGGCAGAAGTTGAAAAATACGAGGATGTGGAACTCCGCAAGAAATATGTTGAATTGCGAATGCAGGGTAAAAGTGAAAAATCACTCGTGGCTTATCGGACTTTTATGGTTGATATTGAGGACAAATTAGAAAGCGAGTTTTCCGGAGCTACTGATGATAACATTCGCCATGCTTTGCGGTTTAGGCAAACAATTTTTGTTGAATTGGCTTCAGCTTTTGCTTTGCGAGATGCCGGAGCGGATGATGACGCAGATGAGACACTTGATTCTGTTTGGGATAATTTAGAAAATTTTTTATCCAGCGAAATTCCGGAAAGAGAATATTTTGAAGAGCTAAAAAGACAAGTTAATCAAATTTAGTGATCTTTAGTAAAAGCGTTTGCAGGGAATTTTTTCGCGATCGCGAAAAAATTCCGGGTTTCTAGTTTTTCGTTTCGAATTAAAAAAGGCCGATCCGGTTGGGATCGGTTAGAGTTCTAGAACTCTGTCAGCGGTCTGAGTGGTTCTTTTTGCGCCGGCAAAAAGGCAAATTGTTGCTGGTACTGCCACACAAATCAGATTTCCCCACCAAGGTATCGAAGCGGCAATGTAAACGGTCTCGATAATCAAAAGCTGGAAAATCAATGCTCCAAAAAATCGAATAGATTTTTTTGTGTTTGGAAAATTTTTAGCGGAATACGTCGAAGAAAATTGCGAGAAGAAGAGGATCCAGATTATAGAAATAATCGTCCAAAGAATAGTCGGTTTAGAGTTCCAAAGATGCGGGAAGAACGCGGCGGCGGCAAAGACAAGAATGTAGAGAAAATTCTCATTGCTTTTGTTTGTATGTCGATAATAAACGAGCGCCATCGTCATCGCAACCATTGCAGACATTACACCCAAAAGTGCGGCGTCAGTAAAAAAATATCCAACACAATTTACAAAAGCAAAACAAATAAGAAAAAATATTCCAAAGAAAGAAAAGAGGTTTTTGGTCATTTCTCTCGGTCTCCTGTCCGGTTTTTGCTTTTCGCAGTTATATTAGCAATAATTTTTTTTGTTGTCAATACCCGCGATTAAAAAATCCGCCCTGAGCAGAGTCGAAGGGCGGAAGTTAGTGTTTTTTTGCTATGCGATTCTCTTGGTTTTTGGCTCTTTCTTCTTCAGTCAAATGCTTGTGTAAGATGGCCCACACTTGGCTATTTTTGCAACTATTATCCCTGACGATTTTCTTTGGCTCGGCCCATTCTCCGGCGGCAATCATTTTTCTTGCTTGAAGCAAAATCTCTTCTGTTGGCAACTCTGGGTTTCTTTTTTTCCGTCTCGAATTTCCCGATCCCAACTTTCCTTTTCGCCGGTCAATCAAAAGCAACTTTATTCTTTTCGGGGCATGAGTCACCGCCACCCTGACTGATGCAATCCGACTAGTAGCGCCAATTGCCTCTGCAAGTTCATCGACTGTAAATGGTAATTCGGCAAGATCTGCGAACGCCGTAATTCTTCTTGTTAACGATGCTTGACAATTTTTGATTCGTTGATTGCAGATGTTATTAAAACTGGGTGAAAAAT
>CAZVFH010000054.1:1219-3638 GCA_964626415.1 uncultured Candidatus Saccharibacteria bacterium | reverse complement strand
TAATCACGAGGGAGAATACGACCCTATGACTGCGTGTCATAGCGCGACGCCTCCCGTTTTTTTATTGCCAAATTCTAGTTTATCTTGTTCTCTGTTTAAAATTATTTTACAATCTTGAAACTCTTTTAATAAACTGGATTCCGAGTATCGATTCGGAATAATGATTTTGAATAATTTTTTATTTTTCATTAAATATTTGTACAGACAATAAAAATCTCCATCACCAGAAACAATTACTGCTTTGTCATAATTTGGAAATTCAACTGCCGCAGAATACAACACTAATTCGGCATCAATATTACCTTTTGGCTTACCAAAACTATCTTTTGTCGTCGGCTTAAAAACCAATTTATAGCCAAATGATTCAAGTTGCTTATACATTTTTTCGTACTCTTTAATTCGCCCGATAAAAAGAAATGCTTTTGAAACTCGAAATTTATCTTTTAGATAAACTCTAAATTTTTTGAAATCAAGCTGCCAACCATTGTATATTAATTTTTTGCCACGATAAATATTCTTTCTAATTCCAAGATTTAAATTTTGACTGTCGATGAAAGCATAAATTGTTGGAAATTTCTTTTTTGTCATTATTTAATAACTACATCATTAAGATGCACCGGCTCTTTTGGTTTTTCTTTGTCATCAACTTCGACAGAGTTTATTTTTTGGACAACATCCATTCCGGAAACGACGACACCGAACGAAGTATATTTGCCATTTAATGATTCCCCGGCGTCAGCGGCGGTGATGAAAAATTGACTGTCGTTAGTATTTGCGCCAGCATTTGCCATTCCGACAACTCCGGCGGAAAAATTCAAATCGGAAATTTCATCGTCAACTTGCCGGCCAGCCCCACCGGTTCCGGTCCCGGTTGGATCGCCAGTTTGGATCACAAAACCTTTAACAACTCGGTGCCAAATCATATTTTTATAAAAATCAGAACGCGAAAGCTCTAAAAAATTGGCAACGGTTTTTGGCGCTTTATCCGGACGAAGTTCAATTTTTATCTCTCCAACCGATGTTTGTAAAATTGCATATTTTCCGTGCGGAATAAACTTTTGATAAACAAATGGATAGGAAGCGATCGCCAGAAGACAAATTATGTAAATGTAAATCGCTGGTTTGTAAAAGATTTTTTTTATATCAAAAACGCTTGTTTTTGATTCAAGCTCTTTTTGCTTCTCTGAAAGTATTTGCAACTTTCTTTCTTTTTTTTCCCGTTGTTTTTTACCCATATAACTCTCACAGATTTTTAACACTGATTTACACAGATTCTGAATTATCGGTGTCGATCTGTGACAATAGATCAGTGGAAGTTTTTACTTCATTTTATAGTCGGTTTTTTAAGATGAAAATCGGTCTTTTGTTGGAAAAAATTAGCTACTTGAAAAATTTTCTCTTCACCAAGTTGTGACGCAATTATCTGCATCCCGACTGGTAAATTTGACTTTGTAAATCCGGCGGGAATTGAAATCGCCGGAACGCCGGCCGGATTTATCGGTACGGTGTGAATATCGGACAAATACATTTGCAAAGGATCGTCAGTTTTTTCACCGATTTTAAATGCCGGAGTCGGGGAGACCGGCGTAATTAAAATATCAACTTTGGAGAAAGCATTTTCAAAATCTTTTTTAACTAATGTTCGAACCTGCTGGGCTTTTTTGTAATAAGCGTCGTAGTAGCCGGAGGATAAAACATAATTTCCAAGCATTATTCGCCGCTTCGCCTCGTCACCAAATCCCTCCGTCCTGCTTGAAAAATAGACATCTTCCAAATTTTTTACTTTTGACTTTTCACTTTTTATTCTGGAATGTCCATATCTAATTCCATCAAACCTCGCCAAATTGGACGCCACTTCCGCTGGCATAATAATATAGTAGACCGAAAGCGCATATTTAACATTTGGAAGTGAAACCTCAACAATTTTTGCGCCATTTTTTTGGTAAAAGTTGATAGCGTCGCGAACAATTTTCTCAACTTCAGCGTCCATTCCGGCGCCAAAAAACTCTCTTGGAACTCCTATTTTCAAACCGGAAATATTTTTGCTGATTGATTTTTGATAATCTGGAACTTCTGCTGATAAAGTTGTCGAATCATTTTCGTCACAACCTGAAATTATTTTCATAATAATTGCCGTATCTTCAACGGTTTTTGTTATCGGCCCGATTGCATCAAGTGACGATGCCATAGCAATAACGCCATAGCGGGAAACTCGGCCATAAGTTGGCTTAAGTCCAGTGACTCCACAAAGCGATGCCGGTTGGCGAATTGAGCCACCTGTATCTGTTCCAAGCGCAAAAATACATTCATCTGAGGCGACTGCGGCGGCAGAGCCGCCGGAGGAGCCGCCGGGAACACGTGACAAATCCCATGGATTTTTGGTTGTTTTGTAGGCGGAAGTTTCAGTGGATGATCCCAT
>CAZVFH010000054.1:0-1119 GCA_964626415.1 uncultured Candidatus Saccharibacteria bacterium | reverse complement strand
ACCGCTTGTTTTAATGTTAGTTTAGACAGCATGATTACCTACTCCTTGCAACAACAACATAATTATCATCAAGATATTCACCATCTCTAATCTCTGGAATATCACTTTGTCCCTTTAGCACTCCCGCAAACTTATTTTTTGCTTCAATTACTACTTTTTCGCCCATTGCTTCAAGAAGCTTTATAAGAGTGTTATGCTCATTTTGTGAAGTTGAGGTGATAATTACAATTCCTTCTTTGTCTACCTTGTTGAATGCTTGTTCAAAAATCATTCGCCAATTATCTTGCCATTGTTTTAATGGAACCTCTTGGTTATCGCTGCCGATCAATTGCTGATTTCTAATAATTACCACATCAGCCGTTTCAGGAATGTTGGTAATTTTTGATAAATCAGTTGCGTCACCAACAATAAAATCTATATTCGGAAAAGGGATTGGATCTTTTTCAAACAAAGGGTCAAGACGACCATACATATATTCCATTTTTGCATCAAGAATTGCGTTTCTATCTAAATCAACCCCCATGATTTCAACACCATCAGTTCTTACACCACGATCGACATCATCCAAGCTTATTCCACCAAAAAAAGCATGCAATACTTCGCCCTCTTTACACTTCCCGCAAGCCAAATCCAAAATTGTAACCTGCCCATCTTCAGGCATTTTAAACCCTGAGGGAGCAACATTTTCTACTAGCAAATTCCAAAAACTAATTTGACTGATTTTTCGACGCCTTTCGGCTTCCAACATTAATTCTTTATATTTTTTTTGATGCTCATCAACCACAACTGTATCTTCAAGCGTCACAGAATAATCAGAGTAGTCGAGATAATCTCTTGGCAGCTCGGTTCTGTTTGGTTTTATTGTTTCACTATTCATAAAGATAATTTATTCTTTATTCGAATACTGCCGGAACCTTAAAACTTCCTTCTTGGAAATCTGACGCATTCTTTTCAATTTCTTGCCAACTAATTTCGTTTGGCTTTATTTTATCGTCAACAAAAACATCAGATAATCCGGTTACTTGTGCCGTAACTTCAGCTCCGGAAGTGTCAACTTCGTTTAGTTCGGCGACATAATCGAGAATACTTTTTAACTGTACTGAAAATTTCTCGACCTCC
>CAZVFH010000053.1:0-3732 GCA_964626415.1 uncultured Candidatus Saccharibacteria bacterium | reverse complement strand
CAAATTGGAAAGACGGCAGATGTCATCTTCCTTGCAAAAACCAAACGGAAAATGATTTTGAAGTTTAATATCAGTAACATAATTATCATTGTAAAAAACACTTGGTTTGTAATCGCCCCTAAAGATAAAATTAAAAGCCTCGTATCCCGTCTTACATTTAATATAGGCCATCTTATTTTTTTTCTCGTTACCACCATTATCTCTCTAGATGTAAAGATATCCATTATAAGAGAACTGACAACAAAGAATCCCATAATCCAAATAGTTTCGTTGTGGGTAGTTAACCAGTAACCATATATCATTCCAAAAATTATCATGATATCTACATATCTATCAATAACAGTATCAAAAAAAGCCCCCCACTTAGTTTTTATAAATTTGAGTCTGGCAATTTCTCCATCGCAACCATCAAGAATAGAAAGAAATTGGATTAATAGGCCGCCAAATAAAACCCATGGATATCTTCCCTTTGTTAAAAGAAAAAAAGTAGGAATTGCTAAAATTAAAGTAGAAAGCGTTATTATATTGGGAGTGATTGGTGTTTTAATTAGAAATAATTTCGTAATTAGGCCAGAAACTTTTCTGTTAAAATTCTTAGAGACAATACCATCTTGTGGCTTAGTAAGACTTTTAATAAGTTTTTTTTCGGCAAATTTAAGATCGCTATAAGTATCACAATCAACCCAGAAATTTCCCTGAATGTTAAAAGCCCTAAGCTTTCTTTCTTTAACAAGAATTCTCATCCCGTCACTGAGTGAATTTTTATTTTGTCTGATAGATCTTTCTAGGGCTTTGAAAATAGACGGTGAACAAACAAACATACCGGTATCGAAGCCGTTATAGTCAGAAAGATTTTTATTGAGGGAGACGATACGGTCACCTCTGACAACTACTTTTGTAGTATCGTTAATGTCATTAACCGAGCTAAGATTTTTATCAACCGCTAGGACAGACTCATCGGCTTTAAGATGCAGGCGTTGAATACGCCGAAGGGTGTCTGAAGCAAAAATATGATCAGACATCAAAAGTACGAAATGCTCGGTAAAAAATCGCTTGGCTTTAAAAACAGAAATTCCGTTGGCTCTATCCCAGTCTTTATTTTCAACATAGGAAATGGAAACACCGTATTTTTTCCCATCCTCGAGCAGGGCTCTGATACTCTTCCCTTCGAATCCTGTCACAATAACAAATTCGCTGATCCCTGTTTCTTTGGCAGTTAAAATGATGCGCTCAATTATTTTTAATCCTAAAAGAGACAACAGGGACTTGTGTCCACCTTTTGCATGCGGTTGTAATCTAGTGCCATTTCCGGCAGCGATAATCAGTGCTTTCATAGTTATTTATTGTTATTTATTGGGGAGGCAATTCGTGAATTACTAACAGAGAAATTCACCCCATTCTTCAGGAGATTTTTCTTCCTGAAATCGAAAAGCGACGCACTTAATAGATAGCTAACAAACTTTAGTTGTACTTAATGATATTATATCATGATTTCACTCAGGGCGTATAATCAATTTATGCCCTATTTTGTTTATATTCTCCGCACCTCATCAAATACCCTTTATATCGGCCAAACAAATCATCTAAATCTGCCAAATACATCAGATACTTTTTCAACTTTAAATTAGTTTATTCAGAAAAATATCCAACCAGAAAAGAAGCGATGAAGCGAGAATGGCAGGTAAAAAAATGGACAAATTGTTAATCCTCTTGACAATTTGTCCAAGATGGTTTATCATTGTTTTATGATTCAAAGAGAAATCACTCCTAAACTACAGTCTTATTTGCGTTCTTTTCCGGTGGTCGTTGTTACCGGCCCGCGGCAGTCCGGGAAAACAACACTTCTTCAAAATCTGTTTCCCAAAAGGCGATATCTTTCTCTTGAAGATCCGGACAATCGTCTGTTTGCCCAGGAAGATCCCAGACGTTTTCTAGAAACATACCCGCCTCCGGTTATTTTTGACGAAATTAAAAGAGTTCCGGAATTGCTTTCTTATCTGCAAACAAAAACCGATCAAATTAAAAACAGCGGAGCATATCTTCTTACCGGGTCGCAAAATATCCTTCTTTCCGAAAAAGTGTCTCAAACTCTGGCCGGACGCGTTGGCACTTTGACTTTGCCCGCTTTTACCATCAGCGAATTAGATCGCGCCGGCTTATTGAAAAACGATCTTTATCATCTGCTTTTTACCGGCTTTTATCCACGCATCTGGGACAAAAACTTAAAACCAGACGATTGGTACCCCAATTATGTGCAAACATATCTTGAAAGAGATCTCCGCCAAATCAAAAATATAACAAATTTAATGCTTTTTCAAAAATTTCTTAAATTGTGCGCCGGCCGCACCGGACAAATGCTCAATTTATCATCTTTTGCCTCCGATTGCGGCATAAACCACAACACCGTTTATTCGTGGCTCTCTGTTTTGGAAGCAAGTTATATTATTTTTACTCTCCCGCCGTACTATAAAAATATAAACAAAAGGGTTGTAAAATCGCCAAAAATATATTTTTATGATGTCGGGCTTGCCTGTTCTTTGTTGGGAATAGAAAATATTGGTCAAGTGGCAACTCATCCGTTAATGGGCTCTCTGTTTGAAACAATGATTGTTTCGGAAATTGTCAAACGCAATCTTAACAGAGGCCGGCCGGGAAAAGTTTTTTACCTTCGCGATAGAACCGGCCATGAAATTGATTGCCTGATCGAGCAGCAAGCCGGCAAATTCAAAGCCGTAGAAATTAAGGCAGGGTCAACTCCAAACTCCGGATATTTTGAGAACCTTGTTTATTGGCAAAAGGTCCTTGATTTTCCGCCATCTGTTTCTTTTGTTGTCTACGGAGGAGAAGAACAACAAAAAAGAACACAGGGAACTTTGCTCGGCTGGTCAAACATGAATAAAGTTTTATAATTTACTCTATAAATGTTCCCTATATGAATATCCGTAACATTGCCATTATTGCCCATGTTGATCATGGAAAAACGACTCTGGTAGATTCTTTGCTGCGCCAGTCTGGTACCCGGCTGGGGAAAGAAGTTGCTGGCACTACTTGCATTATGGACAGCAATGAGTTGGAAAAAGAAAGGGGCATTACCATTTTTTCCAAAAATGCTTCGGTGGTTTGGAAGGGAGTCAAAATTAATATCATTGATACTCCTGGACATGCGGATTTTGGCGGAGAAGTGGAAAGGGTGCTGAAAATGGCCGACGGCTCACTGCTTTTAATAGATGCCAATGAGGGTCCTAAACCCCAAACAACCTTTGTTTTGAAAAAAGCTCTGGAACTGAAACACCGAATTATTGTAGTTATCAACAAAATTGACTTGCCTAACGCCAATATCGTCGAAACTCTAAATAAAACTTTTGACCTGTTTATTGATTTGGGAGCCAATGAACAAACGACCGACTTTCCGATTGTGTACGCTTCGGCCAAACTGGGCAAAGCCGGATTAACGCCGGAACTGGAAAAAATGACTGACATTTCCCCTTTGTTTGAAGAAATAATCAAGCAGATTCCCCAACCCTCAGGTAATCCTGCCTCACCTTTGCAAATGTTGGTTACCTCCATCGGCCGCGATAATTTCAAAGGCCGGGTAGCTAGGGGAAGGATTAACAACGGTACACTTCAAACTGGCCAAGAAGTGATGCATATCAACCGACAGGGTCAAATGAAAAAATACCGACTGACTTCTTTGGTTACTTTTAGCGGACTAGAGCAAATAGAGACTGACAA
>CAZVFH010000052.1:0-3848 GCA_964626415.1 uncultured Candidatus Saccharibacteria bacterium | reverse complement strand
TAATGGGTGCCGGCGATATTAAAATTGCCCTCGCTTTCGGGCTTATTTTTGGTCCACAAAAATCGTTTTTATTTTTGTTTCTTTCATTTGTCATCGGTGCGTTAGTTGGGATAATTTTAATCGCCGGCAAAAAAAAGGGTCTAAAAAGCCAAGTTGCCTTTGCGCCGTTTCTTTTCATCGCTGCACTGATTACTTTGCTTTGGGGTAGCGAGATAATTAATTTTTACCTGAACTTTGCTATAATGTAGTTATGATGACTTTTCGCCAAAAAAAGGCGACAACTTTGATTGAGCTTCTGATTTCACTTGCAATTATTGCGCTCTTGGCTGCCGTAGCGCTGCCATTATTTTCTGTTTATCAAAGACGCAATCAGATAAGTTCCGACGCCGAGACAATTAATTCATCACTGATTCTGGCTCGAGCAACACTTAATAATCCCAATATTATTGCCAGATCCAATAATATTATTAAAATTGTTTTTTCTTATAATTCATCAACCAAAAGCTATTCATATAAGATATTCGTCAAAGATGATGTTGATCCAGAAAATTTAATCGACGATTTTCGGCTTTTTGCGAACGAAGACATTACAGTGACAATGAAAGATAGCGGAGGAGATACAACTTTTTCTAATCGCAATTTTGCGATTTTACTTTCAGAAAAAACTCCAAATGAAAATTTTAAATGTTATCAGATCACAAGCAGGGAATCTCGGATAAATTGTAACCAATCAATATCGATAAAATTATCATCGCCTCGAATTGGCGGTACGGAAAAAACAATTGTAATTAACAATACTACTTCCAGCCAACTTTTTTCGATTAACATTAACTAATGAATAAAACTTTAAAATTAAAAAAATCATTTACCTCGGTTAAATATCTAAATTTAACAGGGTTTTCTTTAATCGAGACATTGATTGCTTGCGCGATTTTAATTATCGTTTGCGGAGCGCTTTTATCACTTAGTTTGATAATTTCTAATAACATTTTTTTCACTCGTCAAAGATCGGTTGCCACAAACTTAGCGCAGGATTATTTGGAAAAAATTCGCCAAATTCGCGATACTAATTTAATTGATTCGAATTCGGCGACAAACTGGAACTCGCTGGTTTGTGATCGAAGCAAAACGCCGGTTATTCAAGTCCCGACAATTAGCGATGATATACACTTTTACTTCTACTCCGTTTCAAGCGAAATTTATTCCTACTGCTACGACTCTTCTTCCGAGCCGCGTTTGTCGCTTGTTCCATCCAGTTCAGGAGAAATTATAAATGTTTCAGGAATTGATTTTGTTCGAAAAATTACTTTTTTACCGTCAGGAGTTGATCCAAAGTTATTAGATGGCACTCGTGACATTACAGGTGATAATTCAATAAAAGCTAAAGTTGAGGTCTCTTGGACCCAAAACGGCAAGGATCAAAAAATCGAGGTTATTGAACTTTTAACTAACTGGAAGCAGAACCTGTAATATTAATCATTACTTCCGTCATCCCGAATTCATTTCGGGATCCCAGTAATCAATTATCCGATTGCTGGGATGCTGAAACAAGTTCAGCATGACAAACATGTTGCATTTCGTAATTTAAGGAAATTGATAATTGAAAATTTAATGAAAATTGAAAATTGCAAAATTAGAAAATTGTCTGCCTTTACTCTAATCGAAGTTCTAATCGCTGTCGTTATTTTTTCTTTTGCGATGATTGTTGCAACGGGAATTTTCTCCAATATTATTGGTGCCGAAAGCTCTATTGTTGCTAATTTTTTAGTCAACAAAGAATCGGCTCGACTTACTCGTCAAATTTCTGATGATATTATCTCGGCAAATGGCAAAGGGAAAGTTGAAAAACTTGGAATTCCTGCGGTTGGCTACGACTCTATTCGGGGTGTGTTGTTTTTAGACGCTGGAAAAAAGATAATGCGTCCAAGCTCTTTGTGCATTTCTGCGCCGGAATCTGCATCTTGTAATTTTTCTGGTATTGTACTTTTTTCATCGAATGGTTTAAAAATTTATTACATTGATCCAGCGGACAAGAGCTTAAAATATGCGTCATCAGGAACCACAACTTTAAAGGTGGATGCATCGGAAGTAGTCGTCACTGGTGAATATTCATTTTCACAAATTTCTTCAGAAAAAATTGAGATTACTGACTCAAAATTTCAAGGAATTGGTTGTTATTCATCATCAACTGATTGCAGTAATATGCCGTTTGCAAAAGCCGATCTAACTTTTGCTACTAGGGATTTTGATACAAAAGCGCCAGCCCGTCGGGCAAAAATTAATTTGATAACTTCGGTTACGGTGAGGAGTTATTGAAGTAAAAACTACCACAGATCAACTGTCACTGATAAACACAGATGATTCCATCAGTGACGATCTGTGACGATAGATCAGTGAGAGTTTATACTTCCTTGTTTCTTATTCGTAATTTAGTTTTATCCGTAATCCGTAGGGGAAGGAGAATTATGAAAAAAGCATTTACCATTATTGAGCTTTTAATTGTGATTTCGATTATTTCGGTTCTGGTCGGAATGGTATTTTTTGTTGCAACTTTGGTTCGAAATCGCGGGGTGAATTCAAAAATTGATGCCGATTTGTCGATGTTCAAAATTGCACTTTTGCAATATCAAAAAGAAAAAGGCATGTTGCCTACTTCGACGGCGTCGGATAGTTGGTGCAAAATTGGAGTTGATACTGATTGTCTGAAAGAACTTCTTGATGGCAAATATGTTGCCAAGCTGCAAAAAGGCCCAAACGACAAGTGTGGCCCATTGTCCGGCGATTTTGACAAAGAGTGCTATTATTACTTTGTCGGCTCAAATTATGTTTCAATTTCCGCTATAAAAACCCCAGCAAAATACGGCGACTTTCCCGCCGCCAAAGATTGCAGCTCAACAACCACAACAACAGGTGGCACAAAAAGATTTTGTGTTGGGGTGATGAAGTAATTATTAAATTATGGACAAAAATATTATTTCTCTATCGGAAGAACTTGATCAGGTGCTGAAGTTTCAATCGAAAGTTTTTATTTCTAGTAATTCCGAGGAACAAAAGGTATTAAATTTGTTATTGGGATTTGCAATTTTCTTTAATGATTTGAAAGATCTTGAACTTTTTAAACAGATGGTTTTGGATTATCAACCGGAAATATACAAAAGATCGAAAAGTGGACATCTTGATCCTGTGGTTGGGCAAGCATCAGGCATAAACATATTCATTGAAAAATTGTATTTAGCTTTCTTAAATGAATTTATTGATTTAATTGTCAAAAATCGTGGATTACTTGATTCTATATTATTTAAATCAATTTTATCTTTGTTGTCAGCAAAAGAAAAAAAATTATGGCAAAGGTTGATCAACAAAATTATCAATAATGATAAAATAATCAAAACATTGATTGAGTTGCGATCCAATACAGCATTTCATTATAATCAACCAAAATCTATTTCAATCTCTAACAAATTGCTGTACGATAAATTGAGACAAACTCCATACATTTCTATTGGTAATGCACCCTCTCAGACAAGGTATTTTTTTGCTGATTTAGCTGTACAAATAACTAGGGCTAAAATAATTAAACGGTGTGGTTTCTCTTCCGCCGAAGAATGGAAAAACAGCATCGATGGATTAGTTTCAGAGTGTTATTCAATAGTTATAAATATTTTGTTTAGGTACATTTGCTCAAAATCTGCGCCTGTTGTACCAGATTCTAGCGACAAATATCCTGACTATGAAATAATTTTTAAATCGCTTTAAACTTAAAAATATCTCATGTGTCAAGGTTGAAGGGGGTTGGAAATGCTGATAAACTGAAATCATTACTAGCGAAATTACAAAAACGGACAAAA
>CAZVFH010000051.1:0-3863 GCA_964626415.1 uncultured Candidatus Saccharibacteria bacterium | reverse complement strand
AGCCACGCCAGTCTTCCCTGTTTTTCTTTACTAAACAATTTCAATAAATTATTAGTGATAAAAATAGCAGAAAACATACCAACCAAATTACCGAGAATCAAGGTAAAAGCGAATCCTTTGACAAAACCGGTGCCAAGACCAAAAAGAATTAAACCTACCAAAATTGTAGTAAAATTCCCATCGCGAATTGCCGGCCAGGCTCTTTTGAAACCATCCTCTAAGGAAATTAGATAACTCTTGCCTTGTTTCAATTCCTCTCTCATTCTGGAAAATATCAAAATATTAGCATCAATAGCCATACCCATTGAAAGTATGAAACCGGCGATACCGGCCAAGGTTAAAGTAACGGAAATTAATTTGAATAAAGACAAAACAAAAATAACATAAATTATAAGAGATATACCGGCGAAAATTCCCGGAATCCGATAAAAAATAATCAAAAATAAAATCACCGCTAAAAATCCAATAATACCCGCTCTAAGAGATTGTTTTAAAGAGATTTCGCCCAGACTTGGACCAACGGTTTGCTGCGAAATCAGTTTTATGGGAACCGGCAAGGCGCCGGCATTAAGGTTTTGAACGATTTTTTTGGCTTCCTCAATGGTAAAACTCCCTGTAATTTGCGCTTTTCCCCCTGAAATTTTCTCCTGCACCACGGGAGCTGAAAGTAAAGCATTATCAATGTAAATTGCCAAGGGTTTACTGACATTTTTTGCGGTTAAATCTTCAAAAATTTTCGCCCCCTCATCGTTGAATTGGAGAAGAATTAAAGGTTTATAGGCAGCTGTCTGGTCGAAACTAAGTTCGGATTTTTTGAGATATTTTCCAGTTAACTGAGTAGGCGTAAAATAAGGGTCTTCAAAAGCCAATTGCCAGTCTGGAATTTTTTGGGCTTCTTCAAATGATTTACCATGGACTTCTTTTTGTTTATCTAAAATTTTTTGTGTTTCTTCTTGAGTCCTCTGCTCTTTAAATTCCAAAAAAGGCGTCTGGCCTATCATCTGAATTGCTTCATTGACATCTTTTATGCCCGCTAACTCAACAATCAAACGCTGACTTCCCTCCTCAATCTGGACCACGGGTTCCCTCACCCCGAACAAATTTACTCTTCTCTCAATAACATCCCTTAACCCCTGCATTGATGAAGAATAATCTTTTTTTTCAATATTAGAAAGGTCGCCCTGATAAACAAGATGCGTTCCGCCTTGTAAATCAAGGCCCAATTTGAAAGGAATATTCAAATAAGGGGGTGTCTTCAAAGCAATTTTTGAAAATATCTTTGCATTTAAAAAATCAACTCCTTTGTTCCACGCCGCAGGATAATCCAAAAACCCGGCAAAAATCGCCAATAAAAAAACAATACCCAAAATAATAAAAGTATTTTTCCTTTGCATAAATAATTATTTTAATATAACCCACTTTATCGAAAAAATCAACCAACCTTTCATGCTAATTAATTTTCTCTAAGTAATAAGTCCATCCCGGTTGCCATTTCCATGGCGCAGTAATTACTTCTTTTAATGGAATTTTCCTAATCCAATGTTCTAGACCATATTGTGTTGCCCGGTGGCCAATAATCATAACTTTTTTGCCGTCATAATTTTTTAACAAGTCTCGAAGAAAACTTTTCATTCGTGCTGAAGTCTGTTCATAACTTTCGCCATTGGGAAATGGTACAGTAATTCTGTTAGGTTTTTCTCTGTCAACTTCTTGGCTTGGATGTCTTGTTAAATCGCCATAATCACATTCTCGCAGCCGGCTATCTTTAATAACCGCAAATCCCCTATCGACAAAAGCAATCTCGGCAGTTTGATATGACCTCTGCAAATCCGAACAGAAAATCGCATCAAAATTATCATTTTTATATCGCTCTCCTAATTCTTTTGCTTGGCGTTTGCCCAGTTCTGATAACTCAACATCATAATGTCCCGAAGACAAGTGGGCTTCATTATCTAAAGTCGTTCCGTGTAACTCAAAAATTATTGTAACCATATAGAAAACTGAAGTCTTAATATTTATGCGACCGCATAAATATTAAGACTTTCATCGCTTGAAAACTAGATATTTCTTCCGTGGCAATGCTTATCCCAGTAGTAGAGCCTCGCATAGCTCGGCTCACTACGGGACTGCGCTTTGCTTATTTTATTTACCATGGCATTTTTTATATTTTTTCCCGCTTCCACAAGGACAGGGGTCATTTCGACCCACCTTCGCCCCATGGGCTTCGGTGGGCAAGCCATTTTTTTCGCGTGGTTTTGCGTTGAGTTTCGTGTAGTTTGGCGAAACAGCCGCAGGCTGTAAGCCAACCTTAAAAATAGTGTGCACCACCATGGAGTCAATTCTATCCAACAAGTCTCTAAACATTCTATGGCCTTCGTTTTTATACTCTACCAAAGGATCTTGCTGACCGTAAGCTCTCAATCTCACCGAATCTCTTAAATGTTCCATATTTTCCAAATGTTCAATCCATAAAGTGTCTATTGTTCTCAGAGAAATAATTTTCTCAATCTGCCGCATATTTTCAGCGCCGACTTCTTTTTCTTTTGTTTCATAGACCGCTTTTGCCAAACCAAACAAATAATCAATCATCTCTTCTGGATTTTGAAATTCTTTTAATTTTGAATGGACCTCATCGCCTGCGAGAAAAATTGTTTTCATTTCCTCAAAAATTTCCTCAATATTCCACTCCGATTTCTCGCCTACCATATGAAATTCCACAACTTTTCTGATTTCCTTTTCAATACAATTTTGAATTTTGATTTTTGGACCAGAGCACAAAAAATGATTTTTTGTGCTCGGCCGAGCACTCAAATTTGTTTTAGTGCTCTGGTTTTGAATATGCAAAACGTCAAGACGTTTTGCATATATCGTCTCCCTATGTTTATTCATCACGTCATCATATTCCAAAATATGTTTTCTCAAATCAAAATTAAAGCCCTCAATTTTTGATTGAGCGGATTCAATTGCCGAAGAAATTATTCTATTTTCAATTGGCTGGTCCTCGGGCAAGCCAAGTTTGTCTACCATTGATTTTATTCTTTCTCCGCCAAAAATTCTCATTAAATCATCTTCTAAAGAAATGAAAAACTGCGACGAACCCGGATCTCCCTGTCTGCCCGACCTTCCTCGCAACTGATTATCAATTCTTCTTGCTTCGTGCCTTTCTGTGCCAATTACATGTAAACCGCTAAGTTCGCAAACCCTTCGACTCTGCTCAGGGTCTTGGGGATTTCCCCCCAAGATAATATCAACGCCACGGCCTGCCATATTAGTGGCAATTGTCACCGCTCCCAATCCCCCGGCCTGGGCAATAATTTCTCCTTCCTTTTCATGGTGTTTGGCATTTAAAATTTGATGAGGAATTCCTTCTCTTCCTAAAAATTTTCCTAAAATTTCGTTTTTTTCGATTGAAGTCGTGCCAACCAAAACCGGCTGACCTCGATTATGTCTTTCTCTAATTTCTTTGACGACCGCTTCAAATTTACCTTTTTCGGTTTTGTAAATTCTATCTGGTAAATCAATCCTTATCATTGGTTTATTGGTTGGAATCATCGCTACTTCCAGACCATAAACCTTAAAAAATTCTTCGGCCGAAGTGACGGCAGTACCAGTCATTCCGGCTAATTTTTTATACATTCTAAAATAATTCTGAAAAGTAATGGAAGCCAAAGTCAGAGATTCAGGTTGTACCCTTACTCCTTCTTTTGCCTCAATTGCCTGATGGAGACCGCCAGACCAGCGGCGGCCAGGCATCAATCTGCCGGTAAATTCATCAACAATAATAACCTCGCCGTTTTTTACAACATAATCTTTGTCTTTTTTAAATAAAAAATCAGCTTTTAAGGCCTCTTCCAAATGATGCA
>CAZVFH010000050.1:0-4274 GCA_964626415.1 uncultured Candidatus Saccharibacteria bacterium | reverse complement strand
CCCACGGTCTCGTCCGAACCGAAGGAAAAAACTATATCATTAAGGACGGCGACACTATAATCTATAGATTTAATAATTAAAAAAATGACACCACTCGATGTCATTTAAGTCACGAAACACGATTTTCGACTGATGGGTTTTCGCCTACAAAATATTTTGAGTTTCGTTTTTTGGCAAAAAACGCCGAGATTTTACACCAGATTAAAACCAGAGTCGCACATGTCAACACTGGCATCGCCTCCTTCTCTGATAAATATAATTTATCACTAAAACAGCTATATTTCAATAAAAAAACGATCCACCAACGGTGAATCGTAAGAAAATAGTTTGAGTTATCGGCGTAATCCTGCCATTCTAAATGGCATTTGCTGACAATGTTTATCACCCGCCGTACGATAATGACCTTTTCCTGCTTGCCACTGGTTAAAAGCGCTAAATTGAAACACATAATGGCTTGACTTTGTTTCGTCGCCTTCTAGCCGCTCTTTTGTAGCTTTGTAATCAACAGTATCAGTGAGAAGTCCAAATCCAAAACATTCGCTGGCAATTCGATCACCAAATTCCTTCAGTTTTTCCTCAATATCTTCAGGCGCGAAATCAGCCATATCAGCATCTTCGAATAACTGCTGAAATTCAAGCACATCGGCGACATTTCTCAAAAACAATGGTATTTTATCCGTATCCATTCCCATTGGAGGAGGAATGATTTTGAGATTCCCTTCGTCATCAAACTCATAATCGAACCGTCTCACAATGAACTCTCTGCGCTGTGAAAAAATCTCATTTACAGCCAAATAAACTCGCCGAAGATAATCGCAAAAAGTTATTGGCGCATAAACAAGATGCTCCTGTGAACCTTGAATTAAAGTAACTCCGCAAAAAGGAACAATCATCAGATATTTAGCAATCTCGTCTTCTCCGCCCGACAAACCAACAAGCGCCGCCGCTTCGGAAAGAAGTTGAAAGCGCGGGCAAACCGGAACTTCCTCGGTTGCGAATTTTGGTAAAGTATTCATTCTGACTGCTGTCATACAATCGTGATGAGTGTATGGAATATGTTGCAATGCTTCGATGATCGGCATCTTCGCCACCTCCTTGTGGTGATTAAACACTATCAAATCAGAATATGCTTGTCAACAAAAAACGACCCAAATTGTTTGGATCGTAGGTAAAGATTTACTTTATCATTAATCGTGAAAGATTGGCTCCTCGCCAGAAAGATAAAGGCGACTGTTGGCTTCTACTACAATTCTCTTAAGATCTTCCTTGAACTTTTCTAACTCCTTTTTGGATAAATCAGAAATAAACTCGACATCCTTCATCTTCACCACCTCCGTTATTAAACGATACCAAATTGATACAAAAAAATCAACAAAAAACGATCTGCCAATGGCAGATCGTGGTCTAGAATGAGACACAAGAAATGATTGAGATTTTGCCGAATGAATAATTCGTTGCAAAGCTTGTTTTCGGTTCTGACAGATTCGAAAGCCGTTTGATTTCGGCTTCAACCAATTCTCTGCGACTGGCAATTGATGGATGAGTTGCAAGCCAATCATGACCGCCGTCGTAATAGACAGAAGCAAAGATGTCAAAAACCGAAAGTGCGGCATAAATATCATAACCCACCGCTCGCATCATTCCAAGCGCTCGCTTGTCGGCGGCAAATTCCTCCGCTCGACTCCGGCGCGCTTGTTTTGGTAGCAATAGTAACTGTGCTGACGATTTGCCGATTTCATTGTTGGACAAAGCGGCTCCGATAAGAAGACCAGCAATTTTCGGCAAAAGGCCACCACTTTTTCGGACACTTTTTGCCGAATCGCGCTCGATGTGAGAAATTTCATGAGCTACGACAAATGCCAGTTGATCTTGATTTTCCAGTTTAAGCAAAAGCCCTCGCGAGACATAAACTCTCGACGAATCGGTAAAGGCGGCAAATTGGTAAAAATCGGCAATCTTGAAAGTTGGCGATGCTGAAGAAACTTTTACCAAATCCTTACCGACAGCTTGCAGATCATCACCTGAAAGATCAGCAAATGCGAAGGTCTGAAAGAGAAGTAAGACGACCATCATACTCACCACCTCCGTTGGCCTTACTTTATCACTTTTTTATTTTTTTGTCAACATTGACCGTCTGCCAAATAAGAAATATGATTAAAAAAAGTATTAATTTCTCTTGGAGGCGAAATGAAAAAGAAGTGGGTTATTATCATTGGGATAATTATTATTGTCATTGTTGCTATTTATTGGATATTAAAAAGGAACAACATTTTGGCTGATTCAACTACCGGAAACGCAATCAGCTCCGCTCTTCCAAGTGGCTACGGCACAAAACCACTTTCCTACAGCGGACAAAGCGGTTCAGGGCTTATTGTCCCCTCAACTGATCCGACAAAACCATTGATTCAGATTGACATAATCAATCCAACACCAACTCCGCCGATTCAAATTCTGCCGAACGCTGAACTGGCAGTCAAAATGATGGAATGTTATAACCAAGCAACAGCTAATCAAAAAACATTAAATGCCAAAGCTGATAACCAAATGACATTGGTAAATGAGGCACTCGACCAGGCAATAGCCGACGCAAAAACCGAAACAGACACTGCTCTGCAAAAACTTTCCGAACAATCGTATGGTCCAATTAAAATATATTCCGAAGAGGAATTGGCAAAAATGTATTTTAAATCATATTTAAACGGAAAACTCCGCGAAAAATTGAATGAACTGGCAAAAAAGAATCCTGGTGTTTCTTCGTTTGTCAAACTTGCCTGTGGTGCAGAATCAATTGCCAACACTGGAAGCTCTGCCGGAAAAAAAGTTGATTTTTCGCCGACACTCTCCGGCGGAAAAGTCGGACTGGATGTTTCGGCAGTGATTGACACTTATGTAATTAATGTTAATTTGGCAACATCGACGGGAATGGTGTTCGGCGGGGGAAGCGAGAAGACCTGTGAAGGTCACAGAAGTGGCATAAGTATTATGATCCGCGCAAAGGATAGCACCGATCAAACTAAATGGACTCCCTACATTTACGGCGACTCCTTTCGAGAAGAATTCGGAATCGGGTTTTGTAAATAATTTTTCTTGACTTTTTTTTCTGCCTTTGCTAAGATCAAATTATAGCTAATTTATCTTTCCCCCAACTTAATGGGGGCTTCGCCCGACTCATGGGAATAACGAAGACCAAAAGGAAAAAATGAAAAAATACGAAATTACTTATCTCATTTCTGATGATATTGCGGAAAACGAAATCAAAAAAGTTAGCGATAAAGTCGCCGGTTTTGTTTTAGATGAGGGTGGAAAAGTTATAAAAGAGGAATCTTGGGGACGCAGAAAGCTCACCTACCCGATTAAAAAACAGACCTTTGCAACTTATATTACCGCCAATTTTGAAATTCCGGCAGAAAAAGTCGCCACCTTCGATCATGAGATTAGAGTTTTTGCGCCAATCATTCGCCATTTAATTATTACAAAAACCACCGAAAGCAAAGATATCACACTTAAAAAAGACGAGGTTCTGGCAGAAGAAGATGTGAAAGAAGTCATCGGTGCAAAAAGTTTTGAGGTTGTTGAAGGTCAAAGCGAAAAAAGTTTTGATTTGATGGCAAAACGAGGAGCAGAGGAGAAAAAGCCAGAGGCAGAGGATGTAAAACCAAAAAAGGAAGCAAAAACAGAAACAACCGAAAAGATAACTGTTAAAGAGGAAGCTAAGAAAAAAACCATCAAGAAACCGCTTGAAACTGAAGTTGACCAGAAAATGGCGGAAAAACCAAAAACAGAAAGAAATAAAGAAGACGACGAAAGCGAATCAGAAAGAATTAAAAAACTTGACGAAAAACTTGATAAACTCTTGAGCGACGACCTGTAATTGTAAGCTTGAAATTAGTACACAAATTTATACACAAATAAACACAAATCAGATTAGGAATTTATTTGTGCCAATTTGTGTAAAAGATTTGTGTTAGAATTTCAATTTATTTCACGACTAAAAGGAGTAAAATGTTTTCACTTAACCGCGCAACAATTTTAGGAAATACCACTCGCGATCCGGAAATGAGATATACACCAAATGGTCATGCCGTTGCTTCATTTTCAGTAGCGACAAATCGCCGCTGGACAAACCGAGAAACCGGCGAAATGCAAGAACAGGTCGAATTTCACGATATTGTTCTTTGGGGCAAGATGGCGGAAAATGCCAGTCAGTATTTGAAAAAAGGCCAACCGGTTTATGTCGAAGGTCGTCTGCAAACAAGAAATTGGGAAGGGCAAGA
>CAZVFH010000049.1:2356-4528 GCA_964626415.1 uncultured Candidatus Saccharibacteria bacterium | reverse complement strand
AATCTGCTAAAATAGAACAAAATGGCAGAAAAAAATCTCACTCTTTCGGTTGCCAGAATTGCAACCAGGAATAAGCAGAAAGACAAACAGCTTTTTGTTGATTTCTTTAACCCCGATGATTCGTTGGGCGGTTTTTTCTATCTGATTGAAATCGAATCGCCTTGGGTTGATGGTAAAAAAATTAAAGATCTAATCACATCGACTCTTAGTGAAAATGGAGAAAAAAGGCAAAAAGATCTTCAATCCAGCTTTGAATCCAAAATCAAAAATATTAATAATGCTCTTTCCGAGCTCGCAAACTCTGGCGAGCATGAATGGATCGGCAAATTAAACGCAATAATTGGCCAAATTTCCGATGACGAAATAATTTTTTCACAAGCAGGAAGAATTTCCGGCTATCTTTTTAGGAATAACAAAATCAACCATATCACTGAAAGATTAAATGACAATGAAGGTGCTCACCCCTTAAAGACCTTCGAAAGCATGATAAGTGGTGGTTTGGTAAAAGGCGATAAAATTGTTATTGGAAATGACTCATTTTTTTCACATTTATCTCTCGACCGTCTGCGCCAGATAGTTGGAACAGCAAATGCAAATTCTTCGATTGTTGAAATTAGTAAATCACTTTACCGGTCAAGAATTAAAGATGTTAATACTCTTGTTATGAATTTTCTTTCCGCTGAAGAGTCGGGTGAAGAAAATGATAAATCTGATCTTCCAGAAGTAATTTTTCTTGACGAAGCGGTTGAGTCCTCAATAGCAAAAACTGCAAAAGTTAGCGCAAAATATCTTTCTTTTTTTGCCAGATTTTTGGCAAAAACAGCTGTAAATTCTAAAAAATATTGGGATAGTTCTGTGCTCCCAAAAATTAAAAATAAAGTAAAAAATAACCAAAACCAGAAATCGCAAAGCGACAAAAATCTTCGAAGCTCTCCTTTTGGACAATCAACTAAGACACCAAAAATCAACTATTTCAATCGGAAAAACAAAAAAGCTAATTTTACCCGATCAGTGAGTTATTTTGTCGGCAATCTGATACTTCGATTAAAAAGTTTACCAAAGAAGGAAAATCGAAAATTCCTTTATATCGGAGTGATTGTGATTTTGCTTTTTTTCGGTTTTATTAAAATTCAAATCAATAACAATAAGAATGGAAATTTGAAAAATCAAGGCGAGAGTTTAGAAGGTCTAGACAACGCAAGGGCTTTGTACTCAAAGGCAATTAACGATATTGGGCTTGGAAAAAAGGAGGGCAAAGAGGGGCTGATTTCTGCAAAAGAAGCGGCAGAAAAAGCCAAAAATAACTCTTCAATTTCAGATGAGGCAAAAAACTTATTGAAACAAATCCAGCAAAAAATCGACGAGATCAACATTGCGACTCGTCTTGCAAGTGGCACTGAAGCAAATTACGAATTTGAAAGACAGTCAGTTTCAATTACTGCCGTTGGCAAAGACCTTTACTCCTTTTCCGAAACCGGCGAAATATCAAAACTCGACAGCCAAAATAAAAAAATTTCTAACTTGGTAACGATTGATTCCTCTTACGGAAAAATCAAAAACGCTTATTATTCCGAAAGTCAAAATGCCTTTTTCATTTCAACTGAAAATAATTTTCTCTTAAAATATAATTTAAACTCAAGCACAATCGAAAAAACCCAAAATGCCGGCAACGAAAAATGGGGAAACTTTGTCGCCCTTTCCTCTTTTTCTGCCAATTTATATTTGCTTGATTCGGATGTCGGGAAAATCTGGAAGTACACACTTTCTGATTCCACTTACTCCGCCGCCACCTCATATGTTGTAAAAACAGCAATTTCGCTAAGTAATTCTGTTGATCTGGCAATTGACGGCGATGTTTATGTTTTGAAAAACGATGGCACGATTGTAAAAATTAGCAAAGGCGCTGAGAATACAAATTATGCAATTTCTGCGCCACCAACTCCGGAGGATAAAATCTCCTCGCCAAAAAAAATTCTAACTTCTGTTGATTCTGGTTCGCTTTATATTTTTGACAAAGAAGCAAATCGGATTTTGGAATATACTAAAGCCGGCGGATACAAAAGACAATTTGTCGCCGACAAAGAGATTTCACTTTCAACATTTGCAATAAATACAAAAATAAATAAACTCTGGCTCGTGTCGGAAAAAAAGGTCTATGAGTTTGATCTCTAA
>CAZVFH010000049.1:0-2256 GCA_964626415.1 uncultured Candidatus Saccharibacteria bacterium | reverse complement strand
ATTATGAGCAAATCATTAAAAAGCTTATTGGTCTTGGCTTTTTTAGTTGTAGTTATTGCCGGATATTATTACAAAAAATCATCTGATAACAAAATAAGCGACAGTCAATCCCCAATCGTGGGGACAATCGACTACTCGAATAACCAAAAATCAAAAGATGAAGAGACCGTAAATTGGCAAAATTATCAAGATCCAAGTGGAATTTTCTCTTTAAAATATCCAGAATCGTCAGCAGTAAATTCTGACGCGAAAGAAACAAAAATTTCAACTAAGGTTGAAACAATTGCTGATTTAGTTAAAAATGGTTTTGCAGCCGAAAAGGAAAAAGAAGCACTAGAAAATGGAAAACTCGGTGATATTGCAACCGGCAGTTTTTCTGACTCAAATAAAATTATTATGCTCGACGGCGGAAAAGCAACAGCAAAAGAGTATATTATTTTTGCTGACAAATTAAAATGCGAAGTTGATATGATACTGAACTTGATTTTTTATTATAGCGACAAACGAGTGAAAATCAGCTATCAGATTGACAATTTTGCCGTCAGAGTACCGGCGGATTATTTAGTTGCGAGCGACAAATGTGAAAATAAACTTTTAAACGAAAGTAGATTTTTTGCCAACCTCTCCACCGGCAAAGTCAACGGCGAACTCCAAACATTTTACAATGATTTTGACGAAATTGTGAAATCAATAAAAATATACTAGAATTTGAAAAATATAGTTGACAAGTAGTTTTTTTTCTGTTATTATTGAGCCATCAAACTCGGCAACCGCCCAAAGGGGTGAAGCAGATGAGAACAGCCAGTATTGACGAAAGTAATTTCTCAATAATTAGGAAATTAGCCCCCCCCATTCATGTCTCTCTTGATGGCAAAGTAACAATTTTCCAAAGGCAAACACAAGACGAAAAATATGACGCAAAGCGCTACAGTATTGGCTACACAACTGGTACAGGAACCAGAGAATCACCACTTCAATACTCGAGTGCAGCGGATGTTTCTCCACATTACGGAATCATTGATCTTTGGTTTGGATTGCACGGAAATCAAGGTCCAACCAAAATGTTTATTAAGGTTAATGACTGGGTATTGGAAGTTGTTCCATTTGGTGTTCGTGCCGAAGATGGAGTATTCACAAAACTCATTTGAGAACAGTCAGATTCAGAAGTTCTTATTTTCCTGAAGTCGTATCTCGACTTCTTTTTTTATTGTCTTTTTGTAGTCATTTTTTGTCATCACTCTCTTTAACTATTCCAAACTTCGATAATGACTTTCACCACAGATATTCGTCGATCGACGCAAATCTATGTCAAAATTTGACTGAAACTGCTCCTTGAATTCTAATATCTGGGTACGAAATAAAAATCCTTCTCACCCAGTAAAATGCGTCGATCGACGCATTTTACTGGGTGAGAAGGATCAAAACTATTCGCAATTTAATAATTTTGCTAGATCTGTTCGCTCCTCATAATCCGACAGGTAAAGTGAGGTAATTTGTAATAGCTTTTAGCAGTATGTTAGATATCTTGAATGATGAATCTGCCTCATCCGTGCCCCATCCGTGTATAAGATCCGTGTTGTCACATCTTCTCCGGTGCAGAGATTCCCATCAAAGTCAGAGTGATTTTTAGAACATTTCGCGTTGCCAAAATCAAAAGTAGGCGAGATCGCATAAGTTTTTTATCCGAAGTTAAAATTTCGCAATTGGCATAAAAGTTGTGAAATTCCCTTGCAACTAAAGTTGCAAAATGGGGGAGTGATTGAATTTGAAAATCGCTGGCAATTTTATTTATCACTTCTGGAAATTCCAAAAGTGCCTTTATTAAATTGATCTCACTTTTTTCAGCTAAATTTTCAACTTCACTCACTTCAACCCTCCCCTTTCCTTCGGCAATTTTTTCTAGTTCAGAAACCAGATTAATGTCAGCTTTTCGCAAAACACTGCAAATTCGAGCATAAGCATACTGCAAATAATAAACCGGATTTTTTTCTGACTTCTCCTTTGCCAACTCAAGATCAAAATCCAAAATTGAATTTGGGTTTTGGGAGATAATCATAAATTTAAAGACATCGACTGGAACTTTCATTTTTAAAATCAAATCGGAAATGTTGACAAAATTTCCCAAACGCTTCCCCATCTGACTAACTTTGCCGGCGGATTTGAGACGAACGGTTTGATAAAGTAGAATTTTTAGTTTTTCAGCATTAAATCCAAGTGCCGAAAGCGCCGATTTCATACGGGTTATATGACCGTGGT
>CAZVFH010000048.1:0-4577 GCA_964626415.1 uncultured Candidatus Saccharibacteria bacterium | reverse complement strand
TTTGTCTTGTCAGGACTTGCAAATCCCGAAATCCCGGCGGAAAGGCATTTTCGCCGCGGGAATCATAAATGAAATTTACATCTGAAGCCATTTGACCTTGCCCAACATCATAAACAAGAAAATTTTTCGCCACAAAACTGCCAATCAAATCAACATTTCCGCCATAAACTTTTATTGTGCCGTTGGGAACAAATATCGAAGCCCTAATAGTCAAGGTATTTTTACTGCTTAAATTACGGATAATTACATCGCCATTTTCAACTATGAAACCAAGTGCTGCACTATCTTTGCCGAGAAGATCGGTAGAATCAATATTGATTGAGTCAGAAATTGTAAGATTTCCCGATTTTATCGCCAGTGTTGATTTTTGGCGATAATTTACTTGTCCGCCGTCCGCAATTGATACTGAAGTACAACTGCTTCCGCTGCAACCATTTTTGGTTTGCCAGAAAACTCCCTCCGGATATTGATTTTCCTCCGAGCAACCGCTGACACGACCACAAACGCCGAAGAGCGACCTGGCAAGCCAGTTGTAAACACCGCTTCCACTATTGGTTAATATCCCGTTGACTGACGAGGCATCTTTGGCATTTAAGAGAAGCCGGTTAATTGTTTCAGTCATTTTTTGATTTTTATTTGAGTCGTCGGCTTTCCAATATGCCTGTGCTTGTGAATTAAACTGATAATTTGTCTGTTGCCAAAAAGCGTTGGAATCGCTCTGATCTGCTGTCTGCCGCAAATGACGCCCCCAATAAGCGAAATTTGAAAGGTCGCCGCTCATATAAGTGTCGCCGATGACATTTGTCGGCGCATAATTTAAGACAGCGACGGCCGATTTTAGAAAATCATTAGCATACGCCCTGGAGTTGTATAACTTCGCACCGGATGGACCGAAAAGATAGAAACAGGGGGAAACCGCTGCCGGTTGGTCAAGTTGGCATTCCGGATTAAAAAGCAGATCCGGTAAAGTTGTCGGCGCCACATTACTAATAACAATCGTTGCTTCCGGTTCGGAGTAAATTGTAAAATTAGTACTTCCCTCTTTCCATTCGCCGGAAGCCAACCCCCAATATGGCACTGGACGTTCGTTATTGACATCAAGTGCCAAAGATGAAAACGGATAAAAACAAAAAATTAACGAAAAAAACGCCAAAACCAGCCAGAATTGTATTATCCGATTATATTGCATTTTGATCTATCCTTTGTCATCCCGAATTCATTTCGGGATCCCAGTAATCAATTACTGAGATGCTGAAATAAATTCAGCATGACGATTCTTAATAGCAGATTATTTTCGCGTTTTAAGATAATCATTGAACGGTAATTGAATATTTTAATGTTTCTTCCACACTAGTCGGGGTAAATGTCCAGGAAATTTGCTGTGAATCATAAGTAGGAGTCACCGCCGTTGGTATTGCTGAAAACGAACCGGAAATCGGTTTGCTAAAATATTTGCTAGCGCCATTATTAAAAATTTCGTCTTTAATTGTGATTGCCACTCCCGGCGTCAGATTTTTAACCAAAAGTATAACATTTAATGTATCACCCGGCTTGACGCTATATGGAGAAGAAGTTGGGACACAAAGTGTGTCGCCGGTTTCACAAATTTTTGACAATGATTTTTTAATCGAAACAATCGTTGGACCGGAACCGACAATTCGGACAATGCCGTATCCGCCATTTTCTGCCGGACCGACACCGCTAACTGCCCGCGATTCACTTGCTCCTCCTGACGCAGTCATTGTTTTCCCGGAGGAGAAACCAATCTTTCCTATGTCGTATGCTGAATAACTATTATCCAAAACAACGGACGGCAATTTATAATAATGCAAAGATTGTGCCGTGGTTTGTTTGCTTGCTAAAATTGTCGGATCGAGAGCAGTTTTAATGTAAATGTAGCCACCTCCGCCGCCACTATAAGGACACTGATTATCACCGTCGACATTATTTCCCCCGCCCATTGCAGTAATGTAGCCGTCGTAAATTGATTTCGGATTTGAATCTTCTAATATTATTGACCCGCCAGATGCCCCTTGCGAGCAGTAATAACCGGTAACTCCGTTGGCGGAAATCCAGGAATTGGAATTGATTTTATTTGTCAGAGCGGAAATTTTAATGTAGCCGCCGCCATAACCAAACTTTGACCCCCATATTCCCGACCACCGGTCAGAGATAGCAGAACCGGGCATCTGTGGCTCAGAAATTGCCGTGTCATAAGTTACAGACACCGCCTTGCCCCCACTCCCGGAGTGAGATGCGCCCCAATCGCCCGTCTGTTTCGAAGCGCCGGGTCCGACGCCTTCGTCGGTGCTGGAAGTTGCGGCAAAGCCCTTGCCGTTGACATTCACCATTCCGCCATCATTAACGGTAAAAGTTCCAGCGACGATAATTTCGGTTTTAGTTTTTTTTGTCAGCGCCCCATAAAGTCCGCTGGTGATTGTTGGAAAATTTTTATCAGCAGCGCCGGCAGTGTTAATCCGAAAAGAAAGCGGCGAATTCCATAAACGGGTCGAATCAAATTGCATATAACCGCGCCATAAAGTTGATCCGGCAGGAGTCCTGGCATTTTCATATTGTTCGATATATGGCACTAAAGTTGGCGAAATCAAAATATTAGCATCATAATTTTTTAAATAGACCTTTTTGTCGTTTGTGAAATTGTAATTGGAAATATTGACAAATTTCGTCGGATCGTAAACGCCGCTGGGGCAATAAGTATCTATCAGCGCGGCAAATGTTGAGTAATTATCAGTTACTCCATTTGTAAATCTGGTATTTATCACCGCTAAATCTGGTGTCTCACCAAGCCCTTGCCATGCCTGCAATGTTTTAATTTGTGGAGTTGCCAAACCAAAATCAAAAGGAGAAGACGATAAAGAGTCAACAACTTTAACATAATTATTATTCCCAATAACAGTACAACTGCCAGCGCAATAACTGATACCAAAACTGCTCATCAGATTCAAATTATTTGTTGTGTAACGAAGTTCAAAAGGAATAAGCGGATTGGCGTCGGTTGAGTTTGCATCAGTATATTGTTCATAATAATATGGCGAGTCCCATGCTGAAAAAGCGTTATTGATAAAAGCCGATGATGCATAATAATCGGCAGAATAAGCGCTGTCTTTGGCGACGGCGTTATAAAAATTGATTTCTAAATTACCATTAACTTGAAAACCCGCCGGTTTGCCCAACGAAGCTTGGTCACCATCAACGCCAGAATAAATAAAATCATGCTTCGTTCCAGTATTTATAAACCCGCGAACAATGTAAGCATACTTGGCAACTGCTCCGTCTTTGCCGGAGAGAAGGGAAAATTGATCATTCGGATCACTGCTCGGAAGTTCAACACCATAGCGGTTGTAGTCGGAAGTTGTTAGAGTTGCCCCATTTTTAACTGTCAAATTGTTGAAATTGTGTTTGCCATCAACCGTCACCGTGCCTTTGGAAATAGTAATGTCTTGTCCATCGTAAGAAGTGTCTGATGATTTTATATAAGCATCAGCTGAGAAATTTGCTGCTTTGGTTTTTTTGGCGCCGCGAAAAATGCTGATGCCATAGCCAATTCCGACGCCAAAAAGCAAGACCAAAACCATAGCGATGTAAGTCAATCGCCGTTTTTTGATTATTTCAAAAACCCGGATCGGTCTCATTTCCCCTCGCATTTATATTAGAAAAACTCTGTCTAAGATAAGTATAACAATTTCTAAAATCATCGGCAACTACTTCCGTTGATACAAGCCAATAATCTGAGCTGAATCGAGAATGTATGACGAAAGATCAGTTTTGTTTTTGATTTCTGAAATATTTAATTTTTCAACCGAAAGTGCAAAGATTTCAAAAACATAGCGATGTTTGCCTGATGGCGGACAAGGTGGATACCAACCAACTTTGCCGGAAGAGTTTGAAAGTTCATCGCAAGTTGGCTTTTCATCACTTTTAATTTCGACAATTTCTTTTGGGATATTGATTAAAAACCAATGAATAAAATTGCCAGAAGGTGCATCAGGATCATAAAGATAAAAAGTAAAACTTTTTGTCTCGGCGGGAAATTCCGACCACTGCAAATTCGGCCAAATTCCCTCGCCATCGCAGGTGAATTTCGCTGGTAACTCTCCATTATTTTGAAAATCGGATGAAACTAGCTTCATAAAAATAATTTAAATGGCAGGAGCTAGAGGTGTCGAACCCCTGTCACCTCTTTTGGAGAGAGGCGTTTTACCGTTAAACTAAGCTCCTATTATTTCGACACAAAAACTATTTTGCCTCTTTATGCAGTGTGCTTTTCTTACACTTCTTGCAATATTTTTTTATTATGAGACGTTCTTTTTGCAATTTGGTATTTTTTTCCGTTTGATAATTTCGTTCTTTGCAAACTTCACATTCTAAAGTGACAATTTCTCTTGCATCTTTTGCCATTTTTGTCCTTTCAAAAAATTATTTATGGAGCCGAGAACAGGACTCGAACCTGCGACCTACTGTTTACAAAACAGCTGCTCTACCAACTGAGCTATCTCGGCGATGGTGCTGGGAGTAGGATTCGAACCTACGAAGACGTGAGCCGTCAGATTTACAGT
>CAZVFH010000047.1:0-4802 GCA_964626415.1 uncultured Candidatus Saccharibacteria bacterium | reverse complement strand
GGGTGGTAACGATGAAAAATGGGAAAGTGATTGATGATAGAGAGGATGGGAAGTACATCCTTTAGAAAAATTAAAAATCAAAATGCAAAAATCAAAATTGTGGAATAACTATTATAGTTCGTCTGCCGAAGGCGGACACCATAATTTTGAACTTTGAATTTTAAATTTTGAACTTTTTAATATGTCCAGCGAAAATGGTTTCAAAAATCTATTTATGACTTTTTCCAGAGTTCTTAAAATGGGATTTGTCTCTTTTTGGCGAAATCGTCTACTGTCTTTGGCAACCTCAGTGATAATTTTTCTTGCTCTTTTTATCATCTCGGTTTTTGCCACAACTACGATGATCGCCAATAATGTTTCAACCGCTCTAAAAAATAAAGTTGACCTTACTATTTATCTAAAAGATTCAATTTCCGAAGATCAAATTGTCGCTCTGGAAGAGATAATTACAGCGCGACCAGAAGTTACTTCAATAAAATTTGTCTCCAAAACCGATGCTCTAAATATTTGGCGACTTCGTCAAGCAGGAAATCTTGATTTGCAAAATGTCATTACTGAGGAAGACAATCCGTTGCCGCAAAGCTTTGAAATAAAAACTATAAATCCCGAAGACATTCAAAGTGTCGCCAGTTATTTTGATAATGTTGAATATGCTTCTCTGATTCAGGAAATAAGTTATGAGCAATCAAAGGCCTTGATTGATCGTTTAATAAAAATTACCCATCTTATTAAAACAGTTGGCTGGGCTCTGTCAGCGATTTTTATTCTCATTTCAGTGCTAATTGTCTATAACACCTTGCGTTTGACAATATATTCCAGATCAGACGAAATTGAAATTATGAATTTAGTTGGTGCTTCCGGATTTTATATTCGTGGCCCCTTTGTTTTTGAGGGGATGACATACGGAATCACCGGAGCAATATTGGCAGCGATTTCCTTTTATTTTTCCTACAGATTTTCGATGCCATATATTCGAAATTATTTAAGCACAAGTGATATTAGTGCGACACTTTCTATTAATGTTTGGTTGATTATGGCGACGCAACTTTTGATTGGTTTATTGATGGGGGCGATTTGTTCACTTTTGGCAATGCGTCGTTATTTAAATATTAATAAAAAGAAATGAAAAGATATTTAATAAAAAAATTGTTAATGTCGGTGGCGATTTTTTCAATCGTCTTCTCTTCGACATCGGCTTTTGCTTTGACAGCCAAAGAAAAACAGCGACAGGAGCTTCAGGCGCAACAGGCAGCGGCGCAAGCGGCGGCAAATCAAAAAGCGGCCGAGGCGGCGCAGATGAAACAGCAGATCGCTGTTGTTCAAGGTCAGATTAACCAAACACAAAGCGCTCTTGATCAAACCGGCAGTTCGATCAGCGAGACGCAATCAAATATTGATAATTTGTCGGCGCAGATTAAGACCGCCGAAGAAAATTTAGCTTCTGAAAAAGCGAAATTAAACGCAATCATTTCCCAGTGGTATATGGATGGAGATAGAGGATTTTTGGAGATTGTCGTTGGCTCAAATAATCTTTCGGAGTTAATGGCGCGACAAAAGTATTATAATTCTATAAAATTGCAGATAAATTCCGAGATGACCAAAATCTCCGATCTTAAAATTCAGCTTGCCGAACAGAAGTTACAGCAAGAGAATAAGAAGGTTGAGTTGGTTGGTTTGCAAAATCAGCAATCAGCGTACAAGCAGTCAGTCGTTAATCAGAAGAGTTTAAAAACCAGTATGTTGAACATGACCGAAGCTCAAAAGTCAGCATATCTTGCCACAGTTGCCAAGTTGCAAAAAGATATTGCTCAAATTTCAGCCCAGATTTATGCCGAGAGACGATCAATATCTGGTGGAACCGCTGGTTCTTTGGGATATCCGTATAAGCAGCCACCAAAGGTTTATGTACTAGACCCATGGAATTTTTATATGTCGGAGTGTACCGGATATGTTGCATGGTATTGGAATGTTAAACGCGGAAAGCGTTGGTATAACACTCAGCCAGGTCGTGGATCAGCAAGATATTGGCCGGAAATTGCCTCAACCTTAGGTTATTCTGTTTCGGGAACACCTCAAGTTGGCGCGATTGTCTCTTGGTATGGACCTCTCTATTCTACTGACATATGGGGTCACGTGGCAATCGTAGAGGCAGTTAACGGCGACGGAACGATCGATGTTTCAGAATATAATTGGTCGTATGAGCATGACGGTGGTACGCGTAGTCATATCAATCCGGCAAATTGGGGTTCATATAGTTACATTTATTGACTTCGTTTTTGTCGTCCGTTGTTAACCCATTGTTATCCTTATGAGAAATCCGTTGGGATATAAAGTTTTGCGAACATATCAGCAAGGTGAAGAAATTTATCAGCTTACTAAAAAATTCACTGCCGATTTTTTGCATCCGATTCAGGATTCGAGATTAATTGCTCATATGAATGATTCAGCAAGAAGCATTCCTCGGAATATCGCCGAAGGTTACGGTCGCAACAATTCAAAACAATATTATGAATTTCTCGGTTTTTCCTTTGGTTCTTTATTGGAACTTTTGGAAGATTGTTTCGAGTTGGAGAAAGATATTTTGGGAGGACAAAGGAAAACTAAGGATAATGAGCGGGCAACAAGGGAGTTGTCAAAAATCATCAAACTTTGTATGGGCGAGAAGACAATGTTAAAAAAGCAGGTGGAGCAAATTGAAAAATTGGCGGGCGAACAGGGATTTTTGTCGGAAAATCAAAGAATCGGCAGAATTTTGGCAGAAAGACGGCGAAACGAAAAAGAAGTTGATAATTGGCTTCAAAGTTTTATTGATAAAAAATGAGGCAAAATAAATTGCCATTTGTTCTCCATTGTCACCCCATTGTAATCCTTTGTCGTCCAAGCAAAACAGTTTTGATTTTGCTATAATAGTTTTGTGAAAGAAAAAAATCAAACAAAAAAAATTATTGGCATTGTAATTTTGTCGCTTTTTGCGGCGTTTTTGCTTTTTTCCGGCGGCTGTTATTTTGGCTATCGTTTTGGTCGGGAATTTTTGCCGCCGTCATATATTAAAAACGCTTCAAACGATCAGGAAAAATCGATTGATTTCTCGCTTTTTTGGCAAACATGGAACAAAGTTCGCGAGACATATATTGGCGACTCCGATCCAGAAAAAATGCTTTACGGTGCAATTTCCGGAATGGTAAATTCTTTGGGAGATCCTTACACAGTTTTTTTAACGCCCGAGGAGAGTCGAAAGTTGTCCGAAGATCTTTCCGGCGAATTTGAGGGAATCGGCGCCGAACTTTCAATGAAAGATGGCAAAATTGTCATTGTCGCTCCGCTTTCCGGTTCGCCGGCGGAAAAATCAGGGTTGAAGGGTAAAGATGTAATTTTAGAAATTGACGGTGAGACGACGGCAAATTTAACAATTGACGGGGCGATTGATAAAATTCGCGGCGCGGCTGGATCAGTGGTAAAATTAACAATTCAGCGCGAAGGCAATGCCGCTCCATTGGAATTTTCCATAACTCGAGAAAAGATTTCGGTTCCGAGTGTAAAGTACGAAACAAAAACATCTGGCAGTAAAAAAATTGCCGTTTTGAAGATTTCTCAATTTGGCGATGACACACAAGAACTTTTGGATAAATTCGCCAAAGAAATTGTTGCGGCAAAAGTCGATGGGATTGTCGTTGATTTGCGTGATAATCCCGGTGGCTATCTTGACACGGCAATATCTGCTAGCAGTTTATTTCTGGAGAGTGGAAAAGTTGTAGTAATTGAAAGCGACAAAAACAGCGGCAAAAAGGAGTATAAATCATCAGGCGAAACGGTCTTGGAGAATTTGTCGGTAGTAATTTTAGTCAATGGCGGCAGCGCCTCGGCAGCGGAGATTTTTGCCGGAGCGTTAAAAGATAACGGCCGAGCAAAACTTGTTGGAGAAAAGACATTTGGCAAAGGGAGTGTACAAGAGATTGAACCGCTTCTTGGTGGGTCTTCGCTAAAAGTAACAATTGCTAAATGGTTAACGCCATCCGGCACCGAAATTAACAAAGTCGGAATCACACCGGATTTTGTTGTTGCCGCCTCCGAGAATTCCGATGCTGACCCGCAGTTAGACAAAGCAGTCGAACTTTTAAAATAATTTTCTTTTGATAACTATAAAAAACCGCTCCGATGAATCGGAGCGTTTTGGGTAAAAATAAATTATCAAACTAGCTTTCGGTTTCTTCCGGCAACCATCTGTCAAGCCAAATTTTCATCACTTGCCATCTGCCCTCGTCAATTCCAAGATAAATGTAGGATTCTGCTTGTCCAGCTCCGTAGTTTTCACTGACCTCAACTGAACAACATGGGAAGAGTTTTTGTCGTTGAGAATCTGGCTCAATCGCTTTGAAATATAAATGTTCCCAGAAACAAAACGGTCTCAGGCCAAAAAGAAATTTTCCTGTTTTGTCTCTTTCCAAAAATCCAGACCGCTCACGGCGCATACGCATTTCAACCAAAGAGAAACTTCTGAAAAAAACTATGCCTTCTGTGACAGCGACTAATTCACCGATCAGAATTTCTCGAATTTTTTCGCCATTTTTCCATATCCTGCCAAAAAGAAGCATACTTTCAAGTCCACTTCGTTTTATTCCGCATTTATCATAAGTTGCTTGAAAAATATCTTCGATATCTGCTCCATTTTCCCACAATGCTTGAATTTCGGGAAAGATTTCCTCGACTTTCATCACGACACCTCCCGGTTTTCGGTTAGTTTCATATTACTATAAATATTTTTTCTTGTCAATGGGTGTATAGTATCACACTTCTTTTGACAT
>CAZVFH010000046.1:0-5217 GCA_964626415.1 uncultured Candidatus Saccharibacteria bacterium | reverse complement strand
ACGCTTGCCAGTCGTGTTTCATCGTGGCGGTGCAACGATAGTAATAATATCGGTTTAACTTTCCAGCGATATATTTATTGGTAAAACAAGAAGTCATATTTGAGCCGCACTCTTCGCACTTTATGAGTCCGCCGAACAGGAAGTTTTTGTACACTCTAAAATTTTTCTGCTTTTCCTTATGAATTTTTTGAGCAAGGGCAAAAATTTCTTCCGAAATTATCGGTTCGTGAATACCCTGATAAATTTCGCCATTGTGCAAAATCTTGCCTATGTAGATAACATTTCGCAAAATATGGCTGATATTTGTTTTGGAGAAATTTTTGCCTAACTTATTTTTAACTCCTTTATCTTTCAGCATTTGGTAAGTTTTGGCGGTTGAGCCAGTTTCAACATAAGTTTCAAAAATTGATTTTATTTCCTCCGCTTCTTTCGAGTGCGGGATGAGTTTTTTGTCTTGTCGCACATAGCCGTAAGGAGTAAGCCCGCCGTTTGCGAGCCCCTTTTTTGCGCGCTCCAACATTTTGTCTTTTGTTCTCTCGCTGGTTAGTTCTCGCTCAAACTGCGAAAAAGTGAGCATAATATTGCGAAGCAATCTTCCGGCGGGCGTGGAAGTGTCAAATCTTTCCGTAATGGAAATAAAATCAATTTTTGCTTGCTCAAAAAATTCGATCAGTTGGTAAAAATCTTTCGGCGAACGAGTGAGCCGATCAATTTTGTAGACCAAAACCACATCAATTTTTTCTTTTTTCAAATCAGCAAGTAGTTCCTGCAAAGCCGGTCGTTCTAAAATTGCGCCCGAAAATCCCGCATCATTGTAAATCTTGAAAACTTGCCAATCATTCTGACTGGCGATAAATGACCTTATTTTCTGTTTTTGCGCTTCGCAAGACGAAAATTCTTTTTCCGCTTGGTTATCGGTTGAGACACGGGTATAAATGGCGCAATTTTTAATATTCATAAATTTGTATTGTTAGTTCTTAAAAAAGAAAAAATTGAATTCCCCCGAAAGCATTAAAATCCGCTTCATTTCCCGCCAAAGCGACGGCTTCGCCGTCGCAGAGCGAAGCCCAGCCCCGCCAATGGCGGGGCTGGGCGAGCGAACACTCTCATCTTCAAAAAGTGAGTTCGTATCTAATTTGTTGGCTCCCGAATTAAAACCTTCGCAAACTTTTGAAATCATTTTGCCAAATCTGATACACAAATCCAAAAAACGAAATCTGCACTGACCCGCCTCGCTTCGCTCGGCGGAACGCTCGGGCACGGCGGAATTCCCCCCACACCCCCCCCTTCCGCCGCGCCCTCGCTTGGGCTGGCTAATTTTTTGGCGGCATTATTCATAAATATAGTATATCCCATTTTGGGATTATACCACAATAGGATATATGATACAAATAAGTATGAGCAAGTCGATTTACTCAAAAGACTATAAAGAGATCATAGAACGCTTGAAAAAAGCCCGTATTGAGGCTGGATTATCACAGCAAGATGTTGCCGACAAACTTGATAAACCGCAGTCTTATATTTCAAAAATAGAGTCTGGCGAAAGACGGCTTGATGTTGCGGAAATGAAAAAATTCGCGGCTATTTACAATAAGCCAACCAACTATTTCCTAAAATGACTAAATCATCAAATAAATTTGTCGTTGCTAAAAAAGACATCGTAGCCCCTCAAGAAATTATGGTTGAGAAGGGTGATGTTGGTGTTATAAAATCAGAAGATAAAAATCACGCATCCGTCTTTTTTATTCGGATTTGGAAACAAGTTGAATTAAGCACCAATGATTTTGAAGTTATAGATGTTAGAAAAACAGGAGACGGATTTTCTAAAAAGATTTGTAACGTTTGTCATAAACTTAAGAAAACTAAAGAATTCGCCAAAAATCAAAACGCGAAAAATAATAGATCAGTAAGACGACCATCTTGCAAGGATTGTCGTATAAAGATGGAGGGTGTTGGAGTTTCTCGAACAGATAGAATCGAATGGTTGAAAAAGAAACCACATAATGAACCTTTTGAGTGTCCGGTTTGCAAGAAAAGGACGATAGCTGGAGTAACCAGTAAAATGGTTCTTGAACATGATCATCGTACCGGAAAGCCGGGCGGTTGGATATGTGATAGTTGTAATACCGGACTAGGACGTTTTAAGGACGATGTAGAGTTACTGAAAAGTGCGATTGAATTTCTAAAGAAAAACTACTAGAGATTGAAGTTTTTCAACCTCTTCTTTGTGAGCTCAACGTATTCTTTGGAAATATCGCATCCAATGTAATGCCGCTTATTTATTGCGGCCATTTTGCAAGTTGTTCCAGAACCACACATTGGATCAAAAACAACATCTCCTGTTTTTGTCCAAGAAAGAATATGGTCTTCTGCCAACTTTTCTGGGAATATTGCGGTGTGTTGAAAAGCAATCTTGTCGCTAGTTGAGCCACCATACCCCACGGCATAATCCCATATGTTCGTTAAGGTTTTTTCCGGTTTTAGTTCGCCCTTTATTTTTTTATTTATTCCATCCGCTTTTTTATTGAATGGGAGCATTTCTTGTCCCTGTCGAACAGTTTTTGTTTTCAAAGGATTAAAGGTTCGGGGAGACCCTTTACTGAAAACAAACATAAACTCATAGCAATTTGTATACGCATTAGACCGCATAAAGGGAGTATTCTTTTTTCTATAAATCATGACATCATGTGCATTGAAATCTAAGCTCTGAAAAAATAAAGCTTGTTTAAAACTTGTAAGACTTCTGTTCCCTTTATTTATTTTGTCGCCGACAACCCACACCAAAACGCCACCCTTTTTGATAACTCGAAATAAGCCTTTTGCCATGCCCTCAAAATCGAAAGCATAGCCGTTGTAGTTTCTTAATTCATCATATGGAGGAGAAGTAACCACGAGATCTACGCAATCAGAGGGCATTGTCTGCATTACCTCTATCGCATTGCCGCAAAGAATTTTGTTTAACGGCAATTCGTTATATGTTCGAGTTTCTTTATATTCGGGAAAATGTATTGGCGATCTAACTTCTTCACGAATAACATCCAGCACTATTCCTTGAATTGAAATATCCCGCCCATTTCTGAAAATAAGCGGTTCCATATTCTTGTTTGCTGGTTGTAAGCGGATATGCCCCCTCTCTTTATAAAATTTCTTTAATGTTGCCTCGTGGTTATCAATGAGAGCCACTACTTTTTGTCCATTCTCGGCGGTTTCCTGTTGACGTACTAAAACAACATCTCCGTCATTTATATTTTCATCAATCATACTGCTACCGACTACGCGGAGAGCGTAAACTTCCGATGATGAAGGAATCTTACTTTTTGGAACAGCAATCATTTCTTTGTTTTGTATCGCTTCTATCGGTTGCCCGGCGGCAATAGTTCCGAGCAATGGAATTTTTATCATTGTCTCGTGACCAAATGCTTCAATCGAACGAGGCTTATTTTCCTCTTTTGATAAAAATCCCAAATCGCGGAGTTTAGAAACATGAAAATGCGCGGTTGAAACCGACGAGAGTTTTAATTTCTTGCGTATCTCGTCAAGAGAGGGGGCATATCCTTTGCGCTCCTGATAATCGGTTATAAAATTTAGGACTTGTTTTTGCCTTTTTGTTACCATAGTGATATTATAGAAAGTAAATAGAAAGTATGCAAATGTAAGTTATCCACATGGGCAATAAAAACATCAATTTCTTTCTTTGGGTTGGTTATCGAGCTGCTGCCAAGTTTCGTAATTTTGTATTTCGTAAAAGACTGGGCAGGAGACGGTGGTCGGCAAAACTTATATTTGTAATAATGAGTTTTTTAGGATTTTTTGAGTCAAGAGTTTATTTAAATACTGGCGAGATAGGAAAATTTGACCATTATGTGCCTAGACTTTTGCTGAATAGATGGAGAATTGCCGAGACGGGAACAGACAAAGGCTATATATTCCGCTGGCTGAAAAGTAAAAACTCTATCGAAAAAGTAGCTATCAATAATGTAGCAGGGGAAACGGACTGGGATATTTCAAAATCAAAGGGATTGCCAAGTGATTTTGTCCGCAAAAAACTATTTGCTGAATTATTAGAGAGTAAAGCATCGGATGTCATAAAGTTAATAAACACATCATCGTCCTTGGATCTAACTTTTTTAGAAGAGAGCACCTTCGCCGTTTTTATTGGCCATCAAATTACAAGGGTGCCTCTATTTCATGAATATCTCTTGCGTTTTTTCTCAATCGGATATTCAAAAAAACTTATAGATCATTCTGATTTTGGCAATAAAGAGATTCTTGTACGGAAAGTTGCCCACAACGAAATTGGTATAACCTACGAACAATTACAAGATAATAACGCAAATATAAAAGTTGATGGTGGCAAACCACAGCGATTGTTATTGTCGCTGATTATCGCATCTGATATTGGCGAAAAAATTTATAGAGGTAATTTGCATATTCTTGAAGTTCCAGTAAATAGTGCTGACGAGTTTGTGGTATCTGATAATCCAGTGGTATTTCTAGATTTTGAACGCCAAACCATATTACATTTTGTTCCGTGGTGGGAAATTGGGGAGAAAGATTTTTGGATATTTATGCCAATTTCGCCGAAGAAAGCAATTTTTTACTGCAAATCAAAAAAGAAAGATGGCCCAATAGAGAAAAACAATGAGGATTTAGTGCAGTTATTAAATTTTGGCCAATATCTATCTTGTTCTGATGTCGTCTTTTCTCGGCAAAAAGATATTTTGGAGAAACATCTTAAACTTTTTGCAAATGAATTAAGACGGCAATCTTGATTTATGTCGCCGCCAAAAAATTAGCCAGCCCAAGCGAGGGCGCGGCGGAAGGGGGGGTGTGGGGGGAATTCCGCCGTGCCCGAGCGTTCCGCCGAGCGAAGCGAGGCGGGTCAGTGCAGATTTCGTTTTTTGGATTTGTGTATCAGATTTGGCAAAATGATTTCAAAAGTTTGCGAAGGTTTTAATTCGGGAGCCATTTTATTTATTACGAACTTATTGTTTTGTAGAGAAATTGGATTTTTTTTCTCCACCCAACCGTTCCGCCCCGTCCTGCTTTTGCAGGGCGGGGCTTTTTGAATTGCCAAAATCCACAGGATTTTGGCAAAAAATGAAGCAAATTTTAATGTTTTCAGCTGAATAAATTATTTTTTTTAATAAATTTTCTTGCCAAAAGATTTTTTTCAATTCCTTTTTTAATTTTGAGTTCTGAAATGAAAAATTTTAG
>CAZVFH010000045.1:0-5321 GCA_964626415.1 uncultured Candidatus Saccharibacteria bacterium | reverse complement strand
CCGTCGGGATTAACATCACCTTATCAAAACCGGAAAAAAATGTCAACAAAAAAAACGAAAATTAATCCCCTAACCCCAAAACTTAGTTTACCTCCTTTGGGTTTTTTAACGGCACAAAAACGAAACCGAAATGTTCAACACTTTTAAACCCGGATTTTTCTTTTTTGATTTCATAAATACTATTGCCAACAGGAATAATCATTTTGCCGCCAATTCTAAGCTGATAAATTATTTCTTTCGGCAGTTTCTCGGCAGCGGCGGAAACTAAAATCCGGTCAAATGGCGCAAATTCAGGAAGACCTAATTTTTTACCAGCTAGATGAAACTCAACATTTTTTACTCCTGCTTGCTGACAATTCCTTTTGCCAAATTTCAAAAGCTCCGGAATTAATTCTACGGCAAGGACCTTCCCTTTAGAGCCAACAATTTTTGCCAATAATGCGCATGTCCAGCCAGAACCGGAACCGAGATCTAAAACTTTATCGCCTACCCTTGCGTCCAACCACTCCAACATCAACCGAACCGTTGTTGGTTGAGAGATTGTCTGACCAAAACCGATTGGCAAAGGAATATCTAAATCGGCTTGATTACTGTACTCTGGCAAAACAAAACTCGTCCGATTAACTTGAGCAAATGCTTTGTCAGTCAAATTTTTTTCTACCATATAACTATTTAAAAGAAATTATTTGAATACCTTTTTCTTTGATTTCTTTTTCTGACCAAAACAGTTTATCAATTTTAAACTTGCTGACAGATGTTACCTCTTTTTTGATTGTTCTGCCGGTGTATTTCTTAATTTTCGGATCCCATTCCTCAAGAACCAGAAAATCACCTTCTTTAACTTCAAAATCATTCAATCGAAGTTCAAATTTTTTCTTTCCCGACTTTACTACTTCAAAATACTCCGGCCAAATTTTCTTCTTGATTTCCATCAAAACTCCAAAAATAGATCAACTAATTGTCTTATTTGCAATTACCCTCCAACCATTTATAAATCTCGAAAAAATCTTCGGCAGAATTTACTAATCCGGTTTTATATTTTTTAAACTTTGCTATTTTGTTGCCTTTAATATGGTCTATGGAAAAATCGCATTTATAAACTCCGTTTTCCCTTCGGTGCAACTCCTTCCAATTAATATCTTTTTTGCAAACGGCAGTCAGATATATTTCGTTCGGAGCAAGATCAATAAATAATATGCCGTCAAAATCTCTTTGCGGATGAATATTTTCATGTTGAAATAATCCGCTTCCAATTGTGATCGTCGCCAATTTTGTTTCTATTTTTAAACCATCAGCAACAAAATCCCAGCCCTTTGTTTCCTCCGTGATGCTTGAATCATAGTGAACTTTGGATTTAAAACTTTTCAAAATATCAACTGCAATTTCTTCGCCAAGCTGACCTCTTTCATCAATAGTCAAAAACTGGGTGTCCTCATATAAACTGCCAGCCCAATCAAATTTTTGTGGCGGTTTTCGCTTTTTTATTTCCGCTATTTTTTTTAAAATTATCTCTGATATTTTCATATTAATTTCCTATCAAAATAACCCTCTTTTATTATTATTTCTTTAATCAAACTCGTTCTCAAATTTAAAGCTGAATTGGTGGAAAAAAATGCCACTTTTTCCCAATCGGTATTTAAAAAAATCTTTTCTATTTCTTTTTTATTATTTTTTATCACGATACCATAACCTCGTTCGTGTGGCAAATCATAAAAAGATTTATAAACCTTCATTCCGGCAAAAGTAGTTGAAGGCAAGTAGAGATCGCATTTTCCAATCATATCTTTGTTTCTGGTATTTGCTGGCAGCCCGCCATCGGAGAGGGAATAAACATCAATAAAATCATTGCAGGTCTTGCTTGGTTTTATTTTTATTTTATCGCTGTTAATTTTTGTCCAGACCTGAAAAACGGTATTTATTTTAATTTCCTCACCGTCGGGGTAGATAAAAGAATCAGGGGAAAGATGTTCATTGTGCGCCAACTTGTATCCGATTACTCTTTTACCCGCCACTCCTTTGCCGTCGCTGTTAAAAAGTTGCGGCAAAATAAAAGCTACCATATTGGCGAAAAGATAGGACTTGTTGATAAAAGCTAACGCCAATTTTCCACGCAATCCAAATGGCGGATTTCCAACTACAACATATTTTTTCTTTTTATCATTGGGCTGCCAGTCAAGATAATCTGATTTGATTATTCCTTCACTGTCTACACCTGAAAGTTTTTTCGGCTCAATATCAATTCCTATTCGGCGATTTTTTGGCAAAAGTTGGTAAAAAGAACCGCAGCCGGCAGACGGTTCAACAAAAATATATTTATCTAAATCTACACCTAAATTACTAGCTACTTTTTGAAATTTTTTAAAGCAATATTTGGCTACATTTGGCTTTGTATAAAATTGATCTTTTAGTTTATACATACCTTTATTATATCACGGAATCAAAACTACTTTCCGCAATATCTCTTTCAGCGTCTAATCAGCGTAAAAATCGGCGTAGTTACTTCCCACAACATTTCTTGTACTTTTTGCCACTGCCGCACGGACAAGGATCGTTGCGGCCGACTTTTTTCCCGACATGAATCGGCTGATTTTCACCAGCACTTTGATTTTCCATTCTGTCGAAAACAGATTTCTTGCCCCCCGTAGCTTCCAGCGAAGGGTGGGTGCCTTTTTGACGAATTGTTGTTGTAACTCCAACTGAATTTTCTAGCTTACTTTTTATTTTTGAGTTGTCATTTTGATTTTTGATTTTTGCATTTTGATCTTTTCCAAAATCTCCGATTTCATTAGCATCCGGCGCTTGATAATCAAGCTCTCGATTAACAACCGGCGTTTGAACCTGAACCTCGACTCGATAAATTGCTCGAATAACACCAGAAGAAATTGCAGAAAGTAAATCTTGAAATAAGCGATAGGCCTCGCGCTTATAGGCAACAAGCGGATCGGTTTGGGCATAGCCCTGCAAACCAATTCCGGTTCGCATTTCCTCCATTGTTGTCAAATGTTCAACCCAAAGCATATCAATATGTTGCAAATAAACTGCTCGTTCAATCTGGCGCATAATATCCGAACCAAATTTTTTTTCTCGCTCGTCGTATAATTTTTTCCCGAATTCAATCGTTTTTTCCACCGAAACAACTTTGCCGATCTCTTGTCCAAAAATTGCCTCAACTTCTTTTTGAATTTTTTCCGGCTCACTAGCAAGTGCGGTAAACATCCCCTCAATTTCACTTGATATCATCTCCAAAATATCATCTTTAATTCCCTCTGATTCCAAAATTCGTCGGCGTTTACCATAGATATATTTTCGATGTGAATTCATCACATCGTCATACTCAACCAAATGCTTGCGAATATCAAAGTTGTGTCCTTCAACTTTCTTTTGTGCCGATTCGATTGACCGGCTAACTAATTTATTTTCAATCGGCATATCCTCGGGAAGCCCAAGCCGACCCATAAGCGACTTCATCCGTTCACCGCCAAAAATTCGCATCAGATCATCATCCATCGAAACAAAAAACTGCGACTCACCCGGATCGCCTTGGCGTCCACTTCGTCCACGCAACTGATTATCGATTCGCCGCGACTCATGCCGCTCGGTGCCAATTACATACAGACCGCCCAAATCAGCAATTCCTTCGCCAAGTTTAATATCGGTTCCGCGACCGGCCATATTGGTGGCAACAGTAACTGCTCCGCGTTGCCCAGCTTTTTGAATAATTTTTGCTTCCCGCTCATGATTTTTAGCATTTAAAATTTCATGCTTAACACCGGCGCGCTTCAAAAACTTTGAAAGTTCTTCATTTTTTTCAACTGAAATAGTGCCAACCAAAACTGGTTGACCTATATTTTGTCGTTCGGAAATTTCTTTGACAATCGCCGCTAATTTCCCCTCACGGCTTTTGTAAATTTTGTCCGGATGATCACTGCGAATCATCGGCACATTTGTTGGAATCTCGGTAACATCAAGCTTGTAAATTTTATAAAATTCCTCGGCTTCAGTTGCCGCCGTTCCGGTCATACCGGCTAATTTTTTATAAAGTCGAAAAAGATTCTGAAAGGAAATTGTTGCCATCGTTTGCGACTCTCGTTTGACTTCGACATTTTCCTTCGCCTCAATCGCTTGATGAAGCCCTTCGGAGTAACGGCGACCGACCATCAACCGACCGGTAAATTCGTCAACAATAATAATTTCTCCATCGCGAACAACATAGTCGCGATCCTTTCGAAAAAGTACGTGGGCCTTCAGCGCTTCTTCAAGATGATGGACGAGTGCAATCGAAGCACTTTCATAAATATTTTCGACAGCTAATAATTTTTCGACTTTTTTAATTCCGTCGTCGGTTATCATTACCGCCCGATCTTTTTCATCAACAGTATAATCAGTTTCGACTTTTAACTGGGGCACAAGTGAAGCAAATTTTTGATAAAGTGCTGCCGATTCCTCGGCCGGCGCCGAAATAATTAAAGGCGTCCTGGCCTCGTCAATTAAAATTGAGTCAACTTCATCAACGATCGCATAATTTAAATCGCGCTGAACGCACATCTCCAAATTTGGTGCCATATTATCGCGCAGATAGTCAAAACCAAATTCATTGTTTGTGCCGTAAGTTATGTCGCAAGCGTAGGCCTCTTTTCGCGAACAGGGAATAAGATTTCCGCCGTCAACTTCGGAGTAATGTTTATAACTTTTCTTTTTTTCAAATTTATATGAAATTTGTTGATTTTGAATTATGCCAACTGAAAGCCCAAGAAAATTATAAATTTCACCCATTCCTTCACCCTGACTTTTGGAAAGATAATCGTTGACGGTGACGAGATGGACTCCGCGTCCGGTTAGCGCATTTAAATAAAGTGGAAGAGTGGCAACTAAAGTTTTTCCTTCACCGGTTTTCATTTCGGCAATCTCGCCTTTGTGCAAAACCGCGCCGCCAATTAATTGGACATCAAAATGCCGCTCGCCCCAAACTCGCCGCGATGCTTCGCGAACAACTGCAAACACCTCGGGCATAATTTCTTCTAGAATTTTGTCCTCTTGGGTTTTGTCACCACCAACTTTTTTAATTTGATCGCGGAATTTTTCGGTGAATTTCTTTAATTCTGCGTCTTTTTTCTTTTTTAGTTCTTCTTCAAAGGAATTCACAGCATCAATAAAACCGCGGTAGCGCGAGACCACCTTGTTTGACGAATCAGAAAAAAATTTCGAAAATAGCGACATAGTTGCAATTACCACGCTGATTTTATCACGCTGAATTAACGCTGACTATCCGAATTTTCTGCGTTATTTCAGCGTAACCCAGTCAGCGTAGTTATCTCCTTTTA
>CAZVFH010000044.1:0-6630 GCA_964626415.1 uncultured Candidatus Saccharibacteria bacterium | reverse complement strand
TGGATGGTTTACAGGACTAGGCGCCGTCGAAAATGCTGAAATTTCAATTTATGATTTAAATAGCAAAAGTTATATAAATAAAAAGTTGCAAGGTCCGCTCGAGATCGCCAATCTTTGCGGTAATGTGGCAAAAAAAGATGACCAAATTGTAATTCACTGCCATACAACTTTGTCCGACAAAAATTTTGCTACTTATGCCGGGCATTTAAACAAAGCTAAAGTTGGAGCAACTTGTGAAATTGTTTTCTTGCCAATAACTACGAAATTAAAAAGAAAATATAATGAAGAAATCGGACTTAATTTATTGGAGATATAATGGACAAAATTAATAATCCTTTTCAAAATGTGCAGAAACAGATCGATCAAGCAATAAAAATTGGCAATATAAAAAATAAATATTTAAAACTATTAAGGAAACCACAAAAAATAATTGAGATAAATATCCCGGTGATAATGTCAAGTGGTGAAATAAAGCTTTTTCCTGGTTACCGTGTCCAACATAATAATGCGCGAGGACCATTCAAGGGGGGATTCAGATTTCATCCGCAAACAGATATGGATGAAGTTAAAGCACTGGCATCATGGATGACCTTTAAATGCGCTATTGTTGGGATACCGTTCGGAGGCGGAAAAGGAGGAATTGAGGTTAATACCAAAGAGCTATCTGAAAAAGAAACAGAACGATTGACTAGGGGGTATGTCAAGGCAATTTTTGATAATGTTGGTCCTCAAAAAGATATACCAGCTCCCGATATGTATACCACTTCAAAAATTATGCGCTGGTATGCTGACGAATATTCTCATCTAGCTAAGAAAAAAACTCCGGCTTGTGTTACCGGGAAGCCAATCGAAGCAGGTGGAATGCCCGGCCGTGAAACTGCTACCGGTCGAGGTGCTAGGTTTGTTTTGGAGAAATTCTTACAAGAATCCGCTGCTAAAATTTCCGATGAAAAAACTGTCGCAATCCAGGGTTTTGGAAATGTCGGCGAAAATGCAGTCAAGGAACTGTTTGATGCTGGTTTTAAGATCGTAGCTATATCCGACTCCTCTGGTGTAATTTTTGACTCCATGGGTTTGGACCCGAACAGAATTGCTAAGCTCAAAAAACAGCATGGCGGAATTAAATCAATCCCGAATTTAAAAAAAATCTCTAATAACCAGCTTCTCGCACTTGATGTTGATGTGCTAATCCCAGCGGCGCTTGAAAATGCTATAACAGAAAAAAACGCTAAAGATATAAAAGCCAAAATTGTCATGGAGTTGGCAAATGGTCCAACAACTCACGAGGCAGATAAAATTTTAGCTAGGAAAAAAATTGCAGTTATTCCTGATATTTTGGCAAATGCTGGTGGAGTCACCGTTAGTTATTTTGAATGGATTCAAAATTTGAAAAAAAATAAGTGGACAGAAGAAAAGGTTGATAAAAAATTAGGAAAAATTATGAATGGAGCGACATCGGATGTTTATAGCGAATCGAAAAAAAATTCCTGCACTTTGCGTCAAGCAGCGTATATTCTGGCGATAAAACGTGTTTTGGAAGCCGAAGAAAAGAGAAATAAGTAAGGAGATATTATGAAATATGATGTAATAATTATCGGTGGCGGACCGGCAGGAATTTCTGCCGCAATATATACCTCTAGGCGACTGTTAAAAACTTTGGTTATTACAAAAGAAGTCGGCGGACAAGTTGTCAAGACCCCGGATATTGAAAATTACCCCGGATTTGATTTAATTTCCGGACCGGATCTGGCTGGAAAATTTATAGAACAGGCAAAAAAATTTGGTACTGAAATTGTTCACGACGAAGTTATTCATCTTGAAAAAAAAGCTGATAAATTTGTAATTAGTGGACAGAAAGAGAAATATTTTGGGAAATCATTAATTCTGGCTTTTGGAAAAGTCCCAAGAAAATTAAATATTCCAGGCGAAAAGGAATTTAAAGGCAGGGGAGTGTCATACTGCGCTACCTGCGACGCGCCATTTTTCAAAGGAAAAATTGTCGTTGTAAATGGCGGTGGAAATTCGGCTTTTGATGCCACTCTTCTTCTGTCAAAAATCGCCAAAAAGGTATATTTGATTCATCGCCGTGATGAATTTAGGGCTGAAGAAATTCTAATCGATAAAGTAAAAAAAGCCAAAAATGTTGAGATTATCACCGGTGCAACGATTTCTGAAATTAAAGGTGATCAAATTATTAAGTCGATAATCTATCAAAAAGGCGGAAAAGATAATGAGGTGGAAGTTGACGGCGTTTTTGTCGAAGTTGGATATATCGTTGAAGACGGACTAATTAAAGATTTTGTCGAAATGGATGAAAAAAATCAAATAAAAGTCGCTAAAGATCATTCAACCTCGCGCGAAGGAGTTTTTGCCGCCGGCGATTTAACAAACTCATATTATAAACAAATCGTCATCTCTGCCGGTGAAGGCGCCATCGCCGCCCTCTCCGCCGCAAAGTATTTAGATGAGAGGAAATGACTTAATTAAAAAAATCGCCAAGCTACTTGGCTCGGCGATAGATGGTATAAGCAAAATAAAGGTTACAAACTAAAAACAACATTTGCGCCAAAATCATTCCAAGAAAAATCGGTTCTTTCCATAAACTGATTCCATTGATAACAGGATCAAGATAAATATATTTCCACAACATCATGACTGTGTAAACCAGTGAAATTACCGGCACATAATACCCTGCGAAAAATCGACTTAGTTTGGATTTTCTCCAGTCAATGACATTACTCATTATTCCAATCATGAAGACAAAGATGAACGGAACAAATACAAACACAATAAACACGACCACAAACATCACTTGAATAATTCCTGTCATCTTTACCGCCCCCTTTCAAGACAAATATACCAAAATTAAGCAAACAAATCAAGGGAAAATGGATCTTTTTGATAATCAAATAAATAGTGATGCGCCGTTGGCGGAGAGGATGAGACCAACGGATTTTTCCGGTTTTATCGGTCAAGAACATATTTTGGCAAAAGGAAAAATATTAAGGCGAATGATTGAAGCCGACAAATTATTTTCGATGATACTTTGGGGACCTCCGGGATCGGGAAAAACGACACTTGCTCGATTAATTGCCGTTAAAACAAAATCGTACTTTCAGACCTTTTCTGCTGTAACTTCAGGAATTACCGATGTTCGCAAAGCACTTGACTCTGCGCTAGAACGAAAGAAATTTCACCAGCAAAAAACGATACTTTTTATTGATGAAATTCATCATTTCAACAAAACTCAGCAAGATGCTTTTTTGCCGGCAGTCGAAAACGGAACGATAATTTTAATTGGGGCAACAACCGAGAATCCATCGTTCGAAGTTAACGCCCCACTTCTGTCGCGAGCTAGAGTTTTTCATTTGCGCGAGCTTTCAGAAAATGACATTTTTAAATTATTAAATTTGGCAATTAAGGACAAAAACAAGGGTTATGGTAAATTAAAAATCAAAGTTGATAATGCGGCGTTAAAACATATTTCACGACTATCTGAAGGCGATGCTCGCGATGCATATAATGCACTGGAGTTGGCACTCTCGGTTGGAAAAAAATCTAAGGGATTTATAATTCTCGATTTAAAAATCGCCGAAGAGGCGATTCAAGCAAAATTTATCCGTTACGATAAATCGGCCAACGGCCATTTTGATGCAATTTCCGCCCTTCATAAATCAATTCGCGCCTCTGACATTGATGCTTCCCTTCATTATCTGGCTCGAATGCTTGAGGCTGGCGAAGAACCACTTTATATCGTCAGACGGCTTGTTCGCTGTGCAAGTGAAGATATTGGGCTTGCCGATCCGTTTGCCTTGGTCTTGGCAATTTCGACACAACAGACAATTTCATTCTTGGGAATGCCGGAGGCGAATGATGCGATTGCTGAGTTAGTTATTTATTTAGCAAAAGCAAAAAAATCTCGCTCTGTTGATAGCGCTTATGCCTCCGCTCGTGAAGATATTTTAAACAAACGACTTGATCCGATTCCACTCGATATCCGTAACGCCCCAACAAAAATGATGAAAGAGTTCGGATTCGGAAAAGATTACAAACCGTATGAAAATAAAGATCACCGACCAAAAAATCTTCAAAAAAAGAAATATTGGCAAGATGATTGAAAATTCTGTATAATGAAGTTAATACACAAATCTTTTACACAAATTAGCACAAATCGGGATTGTTTGAATTATTTGTGATTATTTGTGTATTGATTTGTGTAAGAATATCAACTTAGAACTAGCAGGAGGGGAAATGTCTGGAATCGATTTAAAACAAGAGGATGAGGAGATCGTTGTTAAGGGAAAAACAAAAATTCCATTTAAGGAAAAATTAAAATTATTCTGGTCGAAGCCAAAAAACCGCTGGATTACAATAATTTCAATCATCATTTTAACTATTGGACTATTTGCTCTCGGATATTATCTCTTAATTTACCGCGATGGCGGAATGAAACTCGGGCTTGATGTAAAAAAGGAGGAGAAAGCTCCCGAAGTTTTCAAATCTATTTTAGACGGCACAGAAACAACAAAAGAATTATCCACTCGTCATCCGCTTGGAATAATGATCGAGAACCACACTGATGCCAGACCGCAATATGGCTTGACTTCGGCTTCGATTATCTATGAAGCAATCGCCGAGGGCGGAATTACCAGATTTTTGGCAGTTTTTAGCCCTCGTGATGCTGAGAAAGTCGGTCCTATAAGATCAGCCAGAACTTACTACGTTGATTGGATAAAGGAATTAAACGGCTATTACGCCCACATTGGTGGTAATTACGACGCGCTTGAGTTGATCAAATCCAACGGAATTTTAGATCTTGATCAATTCTCAAATCCTTCCGCTTATTGGCGCGAATACAAAAAAGGCGTCTCATCCGAACACACTGTGTATACAGCTACCAGTAAACTTTACAAAATTGCCAGCGATAAAAAATATTCAACTGATAATAATTTTGTTCTGACCAAATTTAAAACTGAGCTTGAAAAAGAAAAACGTCCGGCAACAGAGACAATTACAATAAATTTTGGTAACGCAAATTATAATGTTTCTTACAACTTCGATCCGGCAACAAATTCATATGGCAGAATTTTAGCTGGAAAACCACACATTGACACCGCGAACAACCAACAGATTTCAGCAAAAAATGTTATTGTTCAAGTCGTCAATCGCCGATCGACAGTAACAAAAATTAATGAACAGGGCTGGATTATGGATACCGTCGGAAACGGATCTGCTTCAGTTTTCCAAGATGGCGCTGAAATCAAAGCAACATGGAAAAAAGACAATTCATCGTCACGAACAAGATTTTTTAACAAAGCAACCGGCGCTGAAATTGAATTAAACGCCGGCCAAACTTGGATTGAGGTGATTTCCCCAGATCTATCTTTTTCGGCACAATAACAAAATAATACAAAACCTTAAATTGTAAATTAGTGAGCTCTTATCAAATTTCGACGGTCGCAAGCGCTGTCCCGACAACGATCGGGACAAAAGCGCCTAAAAATTTGATAAGAGCGAGCTGGATAATTTATTAACATTAAATAAATAAAAAAATGGAGGCATTATGGCAAAAATAGTTAATATTTTCTCATTGGAAGTTTTGGATTCCCGAGGCAATCCGACGATTATGACAAAAGTTTATCTCGAGGATGGTTCGATTGGTGTCGGCTATGTTCCATCAGGTGCGTCCACCGGAAAATATGAGGCGCTGGAGATGCGAGACGGCGACAAGAAGCGATACAATGGAATGGGAGTTATGAATGCAATTAAAAATATTTACGGCATTATTTTTCCAGCAATTTCAAATCTTGAATTTGATGATTTTCGTCAGATTGATCAAAAAATGATTGGACTTGATAGCACTCCAAACAAGAGCAAACTTGGGGGGAACACTACACTTTCTGTATCAATAGCCGTTGCCGATGCGCTTTCCAAAAGCAAAAAGACCGAATTATTTGTCTACCTTGCTAGTTTTTTCGGCACAAAAGACAGTTATGCTTTACCTTTGCCATATTTTAATATTTTAAATGGCGGAAAACACGCCGTTGGTTCAACCGATTTTCAAGAATTTATGATTGTACCGGTAAAATTTCCAACTTTTGCTGAAGCCTGTCGCGCCGGTACTGAGGTTTATCACGCTTTAGGAAAGATTCTTCTTGAGCGAAATTATCAACCGCTTGTCGGCGATGAAGGCGGATTTGCGCCATCACTCTTTTCAAATGAGCAAGCAATGGAGCTTTTAATGATGTCAATAAAAGAAGCTGGCTATGCCGCTGGCGAGGAGATATTCATTGCTCTTGACCCGGCAGCTTCGAGATTTCTTTATCAAAATGTTTATCAACTTCACCGCGAGAATCGAACTTTTACAACCGATGAACTGATTGATTACTACAAGGTCTGGATTGAAAAATATCCGATAATTTCGATTGAGGATGGGCTAGCAGAAGACGATTGGCGTGGCTGGCAACGGTTGACGGCAGAAATCGGTGGCTCTGTTGATACAATCGGTGACGATCTTTACACCACGAATAAAACTCGACTGCAAACAGGAATCGCGCAAAAATCATCAACTGCAATTTTAATCAAGCCAAATCAAATTGGAACATTGACTGAGATGATCGAGACGATCAA
>CAZVFH010000043.1:0-6652 GCA_964626415.1 uncultured Candidatus Saccharibacteria bacterium | reverse complement strand
GATTTTACTCTTCGCAATCAAAAATATGATCAGTTTATGACGATATTAAATGATCAGGTACCGGTGATTTTTCTTTCGGCAGAAACTTTTTCTGTTTCGGTTAAGGAAGGTGTCAACGGAATATCGGAAATTAAGGGTTTTGAACCGTGGGACCATCTAAATCAGCTTTCAGAGTGGTATGTCAAGACCAAAAGAGTAAAACCGTAAAGGAAATAATCAAGAAACAAGAGACAATAACCAAATAAATTCCAAATCACAATTTCCAAATTCCAAACAAAACTCAAATCTCAAATTTCAGACCTGTTTGTGATTTGTTTGTATCTTGTTTCTTGTATCTTGGAAATTGTGTTGTTGGGCATGTGGCGGAATTGGTAGACGCGCTGGCTTCAGGAGCCAGTAATCGCAAGATTGTGAAGGTTCAACTCCTTTCATGCCCACCATTCGACAAGCTCATGGCAGGCCATAAACCATGTTATGGCGGACCATAGCATTGTCGAATGCACTGAGCAAAGTCGAAGTGCAATAAAAAAACATAAGATGGAAATTGAAGTTGCAAGGTAATTTTTAAATGCCTTGCTTTTTTATTATTTAATTGTTCATAAAAAACTCCCGCCGTCGACGGGAAATGAATTTGGTTATTTGGGTTTTTGGATTTTTGGTTTTCGGCAATAAGTAATTTTTCTTGAGTGTTGGCGTCTTAGAATTTGAACTTCTCTTGAGGTATTTGTATTAGCACTCCCAGCCGGTCGCCAAAAATACGGGTCTTGTTGGTTTCCTGCCATAACCGCCCCCTTTGGTATTTTCTATTTTATTTTATCAGGAGATTTTTATTGGTGGAAGATAAAATACACCAATCATTTATTTTTACATTTTGGGCTTTACATTATTTTTTCTTTTTGATATGATAAAAATATAATTTATCATTAAACCAGCTCAAATACTCAGCGCAGAACTACGTGGACTTCACCTGCCTACCGGCAGGCAGGCGCGGACTGACGCAGAAATTATTCGGGCTGGTGCCGGAATTTTTTTAAATCGGGCAGGTGGTGAAATTGGTATACACGCTACCCCGAGGCGGTAGTGGGAGAAATCCCGTGCAGGTTCAACTCCTGTTCTGCCCACCAGTTTGATTTAATTGTATGGAGCCATAGCTCAATTGGTCCACCTTCGCTAAAGCTTTGGTGGATAAATGCCGTGACTCGTTTATCTGCCCGAGATATTGGGTGGTTAGCTCAATTGGTAGAGCAACTCATTTACACTGAGAAGGTTACAGGTTCGAGTCCTGTACTACCCACCAAAAAAAATCCCCAGCTAGGGATTAATCGGATAAAACAGTATGAGTTGTTTCTTTTTGGCACTTTGTGCAAAATGCAGTTTTTTTGCTTCCAAGAGCGCTTAGACAACTAGCCGACTCAGTAGTTATTTGGCAGTTGTTACACTCATCACATCGAAGTTGTCTAAAAATACTTGAAGCTCTTGAATTGCTTTTTCCCCAATCGCTTCTTCCCCTTCGTGGTGGCATGAGAACCCTTCCTTGTTGGTTTTATTCAAATTAACCGAAAAGATTAATAAAGTCAAATGCCAAAAAACTTTTTTACAACCGAATATCTTTTTTCCACTTTGCCTCCGACCAACCTGAGGATGTTCTGGTTGATTTTGGCAATATTTGCTACTTTTATTCTTTTGGCAATTTTACTTTCACTTTTTTCAAAAATTCACAAGCCGTTAAAAGCCAGATTTTTCAATTTTTTTCTAACGATTGGGACTTGTGGTCTGATCGCCTCCTTTTTTCGCTATCAATCATTTTCCTATGTCGGCAGCCGGTTTGCAATGCTTCTGGTGATAGTTTTTGCCGCACTTTGGTATGCGAAAATTGTCTTTTACTCAATTTTTCAAATGCCAAAAGAGTTGAAAGTGGTTAATAACGAAAAAAAATACAAAAAGTATCTACCGAAAAGAAAATGAAGAATATACAAGAAACAAGATACAAGATACTCGCCTCGCTTACGCGAGAGCGAAGCGGGCAAATAAATTCCAATATTCAAATTACAATATCCGAATATTTGGAATTTGAAATTTGGGGTTTGAATATTATTTGATTATTGTTTCTTGTTTCTTGGAATTTATTAATTAGGGAGTAATAAAAATGATGGAAAAAATCAAAGAACGGAAAGTTTTAAAATTAAAAAAAGCGCCAGAAACAATGGGTGGATTGATTGAAGAAGCTGGTGATCAGCTCTTGCCGTATCGCGAGGGGGAAATTGTTGAGGGCAAGGTTTTGTCGGTTAGCCGGAACAAAATTTGGGTTGATATTTTTGGTTTATCTTTGGGGTATGTTCCGGAAAAAGAGATCTCCCTAAACTCTGATATCAAAGTCGGTGACAAAATTTTGGCCTATGTTATCCTTCTCGAGGACGACGAAGGGAATGTCGTCTTGTCATTAAAACGAGCTGACCGCGAGCGATATTGGAAAGAGATGGAGGAGCGCTTTGAAAGCGGGGATCCGGTTGAAATTACAATTAATGAAGCCAATAAAGGCGGGTTAATCTCTGAAGTTGGCGGTATTCTTGGGTTTTTGCCGGTTTCACAATTATCTCAAGAGCATTATCCACGCGTTTCTGGCGGCAATCGAGAAGAGATTCTTTCACGATTGAACAAAATAGTTGGCGAGAAATTATTTGTCAAAGTTATCAACTGCGATCGCCCGGGCAATAAATTAATTTTCTCCGAAAAAGCGGTTGATGCTGAAAAAGTTGCTTCCAAGATTGAAAAATACAAAGTTGGTGATTCCGCAGAGGGAGTGATTTCAGGAATAGTTGACTTTGGCTTGTTTGTGAAAATTGATTCTTTAGTTGAAGGGCTTGTTCATATTTCCGAAATATCCTGGTCCAGAGTCAATGATTTACATAAATTGTTTAAAGTTGGAGACAAAGTTAATGTCTCAGTCATTGCCATAGAAGACGGTCGGTTGTCATTATCCCTAAAACGATTGGAAAAAGACCCATGGACAGAAGCGGCAAAAAAATATAAAGTTGGTGATGTCGTAAAGGGCAGTATTACAAAAATTACCGCTTTCGGAGCATTTGTTTCCTTGGATGATCAGATAGACGGGCTGGTTCATGTCTCAGAACTTTCAAGTCAGCATATTATTGATGCCGGACAAGTTGTCGAACTTGGCAAAGAGTATGATTTTAAGATTATCTCAATCGAGCCAGAAACGCATCGGCTAGGGCTTAGTCTGAAAGCGGCAAGGAAAATAAAAAACGATGAAAATTCTGCCTCATCGGTAGATAATGAAAAAAATTCTAAAGCCGAACAATCAAAAAAAATAGAACCCAAAAACAAAAAAACAAAAAAACAAAAAGTGAAATCTTCAAAAGAAGTAAAAGTCGTGGAGGAAAAATCAAAAACGATGAAGAAAAAAAACAAAAATTCCGAATAATTTCAATAATTTATCAGCGTCTGATCAGCCTGCCCGCAATGCTTCGCATAGCGATGCAGGCGGGCGTCAAAGATCAGCGTAGTGAGGAGGAAAAGTGATAATTTCATATTTGGGTGGTGGAGATTTTAAAATAAAAACACTGACTTCTGTAGTCCAGTTATCTGATGGAGTGGTTGATATCAATGGATTTACAATTAAGAATCCGGGCGAATATGAGAGGAAAAATGTTTTTGTTGAATCGCCGATAAAAAAACCGGTTTTCAGGATTCAAATTGAGGATGTTTCAATTCTATACATTGGGAAAACAAAGAGCTTTACTGGCAGTGAGATTGAAACACTTGATGGTGTTGATGTATTTTTATTACCCTGTGGAAATGATGATTCGATGCCGCTAAAAGAGGCGTTGAACCTTTCTTCAACTCTTGATCCCAGCATCATTATTCCAATGTATTACTCAAGCGTTGACCAGCTAAAGAAAGAAGGTGTTGATGGCGAGATTGTTAAAAATGTAAAAATTTCCAAATCAACACTTCCACAAGAGGGCAGCGAAGTTATTATTTTGGAGGAAGTAAAATAGGATATTCTAACACTGACTTTTCCACACTGACTTAACATTGACAAATATTGGAGTAAAAACTACCACAGATTTATTGTCACAGATTAACACGGATAGAAACATCAGTGAAAATCCGTGAATATAGATCAGTGAAAGTTTTTACTTCCATATTTTTGTAATTTTGTACTTTTGTCTGTATTTGTAATTTTGCTAGAATGTCATTTTCTAAACTCATCAACTTTATCAAAGATGACGGAAACGAAAGTTTTTTGTTGGTTGCTCACGAAAGACCGGATGGTGATACAATTTCATCAATTTTGGCAATGGGTGAGTTACTTCGGTTTTTTGGCAAAAGAGTTGAGACGGTTTCTTCGGAAGGAGTACCTGAAGTTTTCAAATATATTCCAAATTCTGCGAGTGTCAAAAGTGATTTTTTGCTTGGGGATTTTGACGCCGTTATACTTCTTGATAATGGTGATCTAAAAAGAACCGGATTTTTGGAGCGGATTATTTTGGCCAAGGATCGTCATTTAACTATTATTAATATTGACCATCATCCAAAAAATAATATCTGGAAGTTGGCAAAAATTAATTTAGTTAATGAAAAGGCCTCGGCGACCTGTGAAATAATTTATCAGTTGCATTTAAAAATGGGTGTTCCAGTTTCTCCGGAAATTGCAACTACATTGCTTTCAGGTATTTATACCGACACTGGTGGTTTTCAACATCAAAATGTTAGCTCAAAAACTTTAAGAGTTGTTTCTGAACTTTTAAGTCACGGAGCAAAATTAAAAATTATTTCTGAAAATGTTTCAGGTCAACGAAGCATAACAATGCTTAAACTCTGGGGGTTGGCGTTGTCTCGAATAAAAAAGGTCGCGGGCTTGCCACTGGTTTATTCAATAATTACCAAAGCAGATATCAAAAATATTGGAGCAAAAGAAGCAGATCTTGCGGGAGTAGTAAATTTAATTGCTTCAACTCCCGATGAACAGGCAACGATCTTGCTTTATGAGCTTCCGAATGGTAAAATAAAAGGCAGTTTGCGGACCGAAAGTTCAAAAATTGATGTTGCAAAACTAGCCGAACTTTTCGCTGGCGGCGGCCATCGCAAAGCAGCCGGGTTTGTGGTGGAGGGAAAAATGATTTGTGATGGTGAAAGGTGGAGAATAGTTTAAAATTTAAAAATCAAAAATCAAAATTGCAATGCAAAATTTTAAAATTTTTGTTTGTCATTTTGCATTTTGATTTTTGAATTTTGAATTTGTTATTGCCCGAGTGGTGGAATTGGTAGACACGAAGGACTTAAAATCCTTTGGCCTAAAAAACCGTATCGGTTCGACTCCGATCTCGGGCACCAAAAAATTAAAAAAATATGATGAGTGAATTTCCGACTCCAGAAATTGGCGAACAACAAAACCCAATACTTCCGAAATTTTGGGATGTATTTTTGAAACATCAGCGGCTAAAAGCTGGAATTGAGTTTGAATTAGGATCGTTTGTTCAAAAAATGGTTATTAACGGCACGGAATCCTATACTCTCTATGACGATGGTGGTTATCCAATTGATAGGGGAAATTTAGACAGAGTAAATGCTAATTTTTCTCTTGATACAAGCGGTATCGTTGGATTTTTCACCGGTGAACCTTGGCTGTTGGTTCATACTCATCCTACTGTACTGAATGAAGGGGAAGATCATGTAACAAATATCGTTGATTTACCAAGCGATGCTGATTTATCTGATGTTGATTTGCATACAATGATTGTCTGGGGAGCCGAAAAATTTGGATTTTTCGCGACAGTGATAGAGAGGCCAGAAACACCGGAGGGCACCGAAGCTTATCGACACCGTAAAAAAATACAAATTAGCAGTTGAATCAGATGATCAGCCCGAAATGCGAAGGATTTTGATAGAAGATTTGGGCGGGAAATTTTATCGTCTGGTTGACAGCGCTGAGACCCAGAAGGCCATGCTTCCAAAACAAGACGGCATGAATAAAGATGAGCTAAAACTTTCTTCGGGTGTTGAACTGCCTGTGACAGATTTTATTTATCAACAGAATGATTACAGAGACAGAAGATATACGCTTCGTAGCATGACAGATGAAGAAGAGAGACAAACTGCGCAAGATTATTATCACAACATTGATTTGCACCGAACAGCGGAGCGTAACCGAGTCGAGCAAAGAAGAAGAGTGGTTACTACCAACTGCAATAATATGTCTAAAGCTGGAATTTCAAATAAACTAAATTCGTTGCGAGCCAAAAGAGCAGGATATAATCAACGGTTGGAAGGGGCAATTGATTCAGCAGAAAGAACTAATTTGTTATTCGCAACAAAGAATACAGAGATTGACACTTCGGTTTTAGAAGATCTCGTTTCATCAATGGCTGATTAAGCTACTAATTTAAATATTGCTATCATCACATTTCTATTTTTTTGTTTGTGTATGTGTTACAATATTTGTAAATGAAGAAACCCCGATCGTGGGCGAAAAAAATAGTTGCAATAATTGTCATCGTCGGTATTTTGACCGCCGGGTATTTTTATTTACCATCAATTATCGGTGATTCGGTTTTTCCTTTGCGTTATGAGAACTATATTAAAAAATGGGCTAAAGAGTACAACGAAGATCCTTTTTTAATCGCTGGGA
>CAZVFH010000042.1:0-7427 GCA_964626415.1 uncultured Candidatus Saccharibacteria bacterium | reverse complement strand
TGTTGCCAAAAATGCTGATTTTAAAAATTTTGCACACGAATTATCTCTGCAAATTGCTGCGACAAACCCAAAGTATATTTCTTCTGATGAAATTTCTTCGGAGGATTTGAAAAAAGAAAAAGAGATTTATGCCGCAGAAGCAAAAAGCTCTAGCAAACCGCAAAATGTAATTGAAAAAATTGTCGCCGGAAAACTCGAAACATATTTTTCTGAAGTTTGTCTTTTGTCCCAACCGTATTTTCGCGAGCCAAAAAAGAAAATTTCTGATCTTTTAAATGGAATTGTGATAAAAACAGGTGAAAAAATTGTAATTTCCAGATTTGTCAGGTTTGAACTTAATTGCTAAAATAGAAGTATGATAAATGAAATTGTAAAAAAAATCATGCCACAAATGGATGTGGCGATCGCAAATTTCGAGTCCGAGCTAAAAAATATTCGGACTGGCAGAGCTAGTTCTGCTATCGTTGAAGATGTTATTGTTTCCTATTATGGGACAAGCACTCCACTTAAACAATTGGCTTCGATTACGGTGCCAGAGTCGTCGGTAATTTTAATTTCTCCGTGGGACAGGCAATCTCTTGTTGATATTGAAAATGCTCTTCGTACTTCTGGTTTGAATTTGCCACTTTCAAATGATGGCAGCAATATCAGAATTAATCTCCCGCCGCTTACCGGTGAACGTCGCGAAGAACTATCAAAAATGGCGCAAAAAATTGCTGAAAATTCTAAAATTTCTCTTCGAAATATTAGAGGCGAGGCATGGGAAGAAGTCCAGCGCACTCACAAAAACAAGCAGATTTCAGAGGATGAAAAATATACCGGCGAAAAAATGCTCAATGATCTAATTGGTGCAAAAAATAAAATCATCGAAGAAAAATTAGAAGCGAAAATTTCTGAACTTAAAATCATTTAAATTATGCTTTTAACAACCGTTTTGTTTATTTTCATTTTAGGGATTCTGGTCTTTGTCCATGAAGCCGGTCATTTTTTTGCAGCCAAAATTGCCGGAGTAAAAGTTGAAGAGTTTGCTTTTGGTTTTCCGCCACGACTCTTTTCTAAAAAACGCGGTGAAACAGTATATTCGATAAATGCTATTCCAATTGGCGGATATGTGAGATTGCTTGGAGAATCAGATGAAAGTAAAAATAAAAGATCTTTTTCACAAAAGTCGCCATTTTCTCGGGCGATGGTTTCTGTTGCCGGAGTAATTATGCATCTGGTTCTGGCTTGGCTAATATTTGCTATTGGTTTTTCAATTGGTATGACTCCAATGGTAACTTCAGCAGATAAAATTCCGGGAAAAATTATTTCAAATTCGATCATTATTTCAGAAACAACTGCTGATTCACCAGCGTCAAAAGCTGGATTTGCTCCTGGCGATAATTTACTTAGCGCATCATCAGCAGGGGAAGAAATAGTTGTTTTCCAAAATGCTTCCGAAGTTACTAATTATTCTAAAAACCACTTTGGCAAGGAAGTGGAATTTGTCTACCTTCGAGATAAAAGTGAACAGACAGCCAAAGTAATTTTGTCTGGTGATCAGTCGGCTCCGTTTGGAGTCGGAATGATTGATAACTCTGTTGTCAAAGTTTCTTGGTATTTTTCTCCTATTGTTGCTTTTCGGGAGATCGCCAGAATTGTCTGGATAAATTTACAATTCCTTGGAAGTTTTTTTGTCCAACTGTTTTCTCGTGGTGAGATTTCCAAAGAAGTTGGAGGACCGGTGGCAATTTATATTTTTACCGGTATGGCGGCGAGAGCCGGGGCTATGGTTTTTTTGCAATTTGTTGCAATTTTATCTGTTTCTCTTGCTTTGATAAATATTCTACCTTTTCCAGCACTTGACGGCGGCCGCCTGCTTTTCATCATCTTGGAAAAAATATTTAGAAAAAAGGTAATAACAGAAAAAGTCGAAAATATAATTCACTCCCTCGGATTTATTTTAATTATTATTTTTGCTATCGCCGTCACTTATAAGGATGTGATAAAATTCGTAATTAAAAAATGACATTATGAAAATTTCAAATTTATTTTTAAAAACCGAAAAAGAGTTACCTCGCGACTCTGATTCGATCAACGCCAGTTTTTTAGTTCGCGCCGGATATATTGACAAACTATTGGCGGGGGTATATTCTTATCTGCCGCTTGGTATTCGAGTTATAAGAAAAATTGAAAATGTTGTTCGCAGTGAAATGAATGGAATTGGCGGGCAAGAGCTTTTGATGCCGGTTTTAGCGCCAGCGGAAAATTGGCAAAAAACTGGACGTTTGGACTCACTTGATATTCTCTATAAATTGGGCGATAAAAAAGAACTGGTTTTAAACCCAACTCATGAAGAAGTTATTACTCCTTTGGTAAAAAGTATAATTTCTTCATACAAGGAATTGCCGCTTTATCTTTATCAGATTCAAGACAAATTTCGCAATGAACCGAGAGCAAGATCAGGGCTTTTGCGCAGTCGAGAATTTTTAATGAAGGATTTATACTCTTTTCACATTGACCAAAATGATCTTGATAAATATTATGAGAAAGTTTCCGACGCCTACAAAAAAATCTTTAAACTTTTAGGAATTGGGGATCAAACCGTTTTAACTTATGCAACAGGGGGCAGCTTTTCAAAATATTCCCACGAGTTTCAAACACTTTGCCAAACAGGCGAAGACACGGTTTACCTCTGCGAAAAGTGTCAAATTGCTGTCAATAAAGAAATTATTGCCGAGCAAAAAACCTGTCCAAAATGCGGGAGCTCCAATCTAGTGGAAAAACGATCAATCGAAGTTGGCAATATTTTTAAACTTGGTGATAAATTTTCCCGAGCGTTTGATCTACAAGTTACTGACAAAAACGGCAAATTGATTACACCAGTTATGGGCTGTTATGGACTTGGCATAACTCGAGTTTTGGCGGCAATAGTTGAAGTATATTTTGACCAAGAAAAAAATATAATGCTTTGGCCAAAAAGTGTCGCTCCATTTGCCGTCGAAATCATTTCATTAAATAAAAACGAAGAGGCAGAAAAAATTTATAAAGAATTATTAGAAAAAAATATCGAAGTTCTATATGACGATCGCGATCTTTCGGCTGGTGAAAAATTTGCCGATGCTGATTTAATCGGCGCACCAACTCGAATAATTATCTCCGAAAAATCCCTTGTTGCTGGTGGTGCGGAAGTCAGCGATCTAAAATCGGAAAAATCGGAAATTGCTGCACTATCAGAAGTCGCCCAGAAAATTTAATTTTTAGTATTTGTTATATTGGAATAAAAAAAGGAAAAAAATGGCGGAAGTCGAAGGACCGACTCATAACGACGAGCTGGATGAATACATTAAACCCCTTGAAATTCAACCGTCGAAGCAACCAGAGAAAACGGTTGACTTAAGAAATGCTTGCTTAAAAGCAACCGAAATATTAGAGTTTGCCCGCAGAATTAAAAGAATATCTCGGGGCTTCGATCGTAAAGTTCAAATCGAGGTAGGGAAAATGAAAAATGATCCGATTGAAATATTAGCTGGCAGGATAGTCGACACTGATCAAAACGATTGGGAAAAAAGTCCGGTTTTATATACAGCAATTGCAGTAATAATTGCAAGACACTCGCGAGAAACTATTTTAAAATCTGAAGCGGGTAAAATAATTTAGAATTTTTTTTATTTGATTTTCCATAACTGTTTTTTGTAGCTGTTTATTTGTTTTTCATCGCTAGTATTAGTAATTTCGATTAGCATTCCACTTCTATACTGCGCAGTAGAGAAGTGATATAATAAATTTATTATGCCAAAATTTGGGATAGATAAAGAAGCAAAAGAGTTATTATTTAATCTTTTGACTAAATTAGAAAAAGACGATTTTATTGATTTTTTTCAGTCAATTTTGTCATCAGCAGAAATTAAAGATATTTCTCGTCGAATTATGGCAGTAAAATTTTTGTTTGAAAAACATACTTTCACCGAAATTGAAGATTTAATGGGAATGTCCTCCGGGACTATTAATAAAATATACTTTAAAACAAAAGGCAGTCCAGTATTGAATAAATTACTCAAAAAAGATTAGCATTTCACTTCTATACTGCGAAGTAGAGAAGTGGCAAGATAACCTGATTTTTTGCAGAAACAGATGTATAGCATTAGAATACTATGTGTAATGTTTTAATGATAAAATATGGAACAATGAAACCGAAATATGATTTGGAGGAAATTAAATTTGGTATTGATGAAGCGACTTGGAATAAAGCGGTTAATTTGTATGAAAAAGGAAAAGTCCAAAAACTCAAACCGACATTTAACGGTTTTTCGGCTGAAGTCGTCGGCGGATCGCTTTATAATGTTTTTGTTTCTATTAGTGATTATGATGTCGGCGATTGTGATTGCTATTTGGGGCAAAATGAAACTTTATGCAAACACATGATCGCAGTTGCAATTTATGCAATTATTGGTGGTCACAAATTATCAAAGGAAGAAAAAGAGCTAAACCATCAAGTCGTTTGCAGCGGAAAAGTCGGTGAGTTATCGGAATCTGAAATTATCAAAGTAAAAGCCGATATCAGGGATGCGATGAAATACGTTAAACCTTATAACGGACCATCGCGAATTTGGTTTCAATATCAAAGTTTTCTTATCGAGGGTTGCAATCGTTTGGCAAAAATCGTTTCAGGATTACCAGTTTGCTCCCATACTTCACAGCTTTTAATTGATTTGATTTTGCGAATTGATAAAAAATTAACTTGTGGCGGTATTGATGATTCCGATGGAACAATCGGCGGATTTATTGAGTCGGTGGTTTTAGTCCTTCAGAAATTTGCTATATTGGACGAAAAGTGCATAACAACATTTTCAAAATTAGCCGAGAAAGAAACTTGTTTCGGTTGGGAAGAGCCACTTCTAAAAATATATGACGCAAACCAATAAAATAATTACATAATGTCAATTTCTAAAAATACCATATCAAACCTTCCGACTTCATTCGGAGTTTATCAATTTTTTGATGTATCTGGAAAGATTTTATACATTGGAAAAGCAAAAAATCTTCGTACGAGAGTCCGAAGTTATTTTTCAGTTGAAAATGAAGTTAAAGGTCGAAGTTCATGGGTCGTCGAAATGGTTAAAAAAGTTGCAGAAATTAAAGTGTTTGAAACCGATTCGGAAATTGAAGCAGTTCTTTTAGAGGCAGAATTAATAAATAAAATTAAACCAAAGTATAACACCAGACAAAAAGATGATAAAAGTTATTGCGTCATTGAAATTTCAAAAGAGAAGATTCCAAAAGTTGAAATTCGCCGAGTTAAAAATGTCGACCTTAAAGATAAAAATTTTTACTATTTTGGCCCTTTTCCCTCCGGTGATATTTTAAAACGAGCGATGAAAGTTTTGCGAAAAATTTTCCCGTATGCAAATTGTTCAAAAAATAAATTTACTCGCCAGCAAAAAATCAGTCGAGCTTGTCTTTATGGCGATATAAATTTATGTTTGTCGCCATGTGTTGATATTGCAAAAATAAAGGAAACAAAAAAGCAAATTGAATTTTTACGATTTTTTTTGTCTGGAAAAAAGAAAAAAATAATCTCCGAGTTTGCAAAAGAAATGAAAGTATTAAGTCAGAGTAAAAAGTATGAAGAAGCAGCGCTCGTTCGTGACAAAATTTTTGCCCTTGATCATTTGAATCGTTTTTCCGTTGGCGTAAAAGATAATTATCAAGAAATTTTAGACAACTCAATATTTCCAAGAATCGAGGCCTATGATATCTCCAATATTGGTGGTAATTTTGCTGTTGGCTCGATGACAGTTTTATCTTTGGGAAAAATTGATAAAAGTGAGTATAAAAAATTCAAAATCAAAACTGTTTCCAGTGCTAATGATTTGGCGATGATGAAGGAAGTCATTCGTCGCCGACTAAAAAACAATTGGCAAAAGCCGGATTTAATCGTTATTGACGGAGGAGTAACCCATCTGAAAGTTGTTTCATCTAAAATAAAGAAAACAAAACTTGAAATTCCAATTATCGCAATCGCAAAAGGAGCAAACCGAAAAAAAGATGAATTTCACTTTTCATCAGCTGATCTGGCGAAAGTTTTTCAAAAAAACAAAGAGTTAAAAAATTTGGCAATTATTGCTCGAGATGAAGCTCATCGATTTTCACAAAGTTACTATCGAAAGTTACATCGGAAAAGTTTGGTTGGCGCAAAATAAATTTGAATCGGTGCTTTGAAATATGTTTCAAATGTCATGCTGAATTCACATGTCCGCCTTTGGAGGATTTCAGCGTCTCAGCATTATTCATTTGATTACTGAGATCCCGAAACCTTGGCATGTCGCCATGGCATGCAAGTTCGGGGTGACAATGCGGGGATTTTGGGCACTTGTTTTGTTTTCCTAACTAATCTATAATTTAGGTATAATAAACGAAAGGAGAAATTATGAGCGAAAGTGAAAAGTTGGTTGGTATTGTTAGCCACTATTTTCCTCATGTCTCTGCTTGTGTTGTCAAATTGGAGATTCCACTGAAAGTTGGCGACAAGATCAAAATTGTCGGCGGTGGCGAAGAGCTTGAGGAAACGGTCGAGTCGATGCAAATCGATCGCAAGCCGATTGAAGAAGGAAAAGTTGGCGATGAAATTGGACTTTCGGTAACTGGCAAAGTTCGGGAAGGATATAAGATTTACCTTCAGTAAATCTTAAAATTCGAAATCTGTGTCTATTTTTTTGAGTTGGATTGCCCCACTTCGTTCGAATTTGTTTCGGGGGCTACAACCTCGCAAACAAATGCTCACTTCGTGGGGCGGCGCAGACTATCATATTTTTAATGGTGCGCCGGAGGGGATAAATGCGCAGGCCGATCGTTATTGGTAATTGGAAGATGTTTGGCAACTTATCAGATGCCATTATTTTAGCGACTTCAATTCGCGACGGTATCGAGAATTTTTCCAATTTAGAAGTTGTGCTTTGTCCGCCAGCAATTTTTTTGGCGCCGGTTTCCGAAGTAATTCACAGAGAAACAGAAAATATTGCGCTCGGAGCTCAAAATATCCACTACCTTTCTGAGGGCGAATATACCGGTGAAATTTCAGCCAAAATGATAAAAAATATTGCCGAATATGTGATTATTGGCCACTCCGAGCGACGAAAATATTTTTCCGAGACATCGGAGATTGTTTCAAGGAAAGTAGCAACGGCAATTGATGCCGAAATTTCGCCGATTATTTGTGTTGGCGAGACGGAAAAAAGCTCAAGCTCTGCCGACAAAGTTATTTCTGAACTTAAAAAGTTATTATCAGACACGAAAAAATCTGATTACGAAAAAGTAGTCATCGCTTACGAGCCGATTTGGGCAGTCGGGGCAAAAGAACCTGCAACTCCGGAGTATGCAGCAAAAGTAATGTCTGCAATCCGAGAAGTCGTTGGACTAAAAACCTCGATTGTCTATGGTGGCGCTGT
>CAZVFH010000041.1:0-7526 GCA_964626415.1 uncultured Candidatus Saccharibacteria bacterium | reverse complement strand
GAATTGACAAATTCCGCCAACGACAAGAAGCAGCTGAAAAATTTAAAGCCGAAAAAAAAGCAAAAAAAGAAAGCTAAATATTTTGATATAATAAAGTCAGCAATCTTTTGCTGATTTTTTATAGGAAATAAAAACTCTCACAGATCTATCAACACAGATAATCACTGATAATATGGAAAAATATCCAGAATCAAAATTAACAGAGAAAATAATTGGACTAGTTTTTAAAACCCAAAATGAAACGGGGAAAGGTTTTTCAGAAAAAATATATCAAAAAGTGTTTGAGAATCATCTCCGCGACGAAGAAATAAAGTTTAAGAAAGAATGTTACTGCAAACTGATTGTTAATAATAAAATTGCTGGCAATTATCGCTTGGATTTCCTAATTGATGATAAAATAATTGTAGAATTTAAAGTAAGAGACGCAATATACAAAAAAGATATTTCTCAAGTGCTTAATTATTTAAAATTTTATAAATTAAAAATTGGTTTGATATTTTATTTTAAAAATGATGGGGTAGAAATTAAGCGCTTAATCTTGTAATCTGTGAATATCAGTGACAATAGATCTGTGAGAGTTTATACTACAATAATAATTGATTGAAAATGAACGAAAAACTGCAAAAAATTTTAGATCGATATAACGAAGTCGAAAAGGAACTTAACAATCCGGCTATTTTTTCTGATAGTGAAAAGATGTCGAAATTATCAAAAGAAAAATCAGAAATTGAAAATGATGTAAAAAAAATTCGCCGTTATTTTCAACTAGAAAAAAACATCGCTGAAAATAAAGAGATTATTAATTCTGGAGATAAGGAGCTTTTAGAAATTGCCGAAACAGAACTTTTTGATTTGGAAAAAGAAAAAGTTGATTTGGAAAAAGAACTTGAATTTTTGCTTTTGCCAAAAGACGAAAGCGACGATAAAAATGTTATCGTTGAAATTCGTCCGGCGGCCGGTGGTGATGAGTCAGAGTTATTTGCCATTGAAATTTATCGAATGTATTTTCAATTTGCAGAAAAAGAAGGTTGGCAAACAACTATTTTGTCGTCGCAAAAATCATCAATTGGCGGTATAAAATATCTGGCTTTTGAAATCAGTGGCAACAGGGTATATTCGATAATGAAATACGAATCCGGAGTTCACAGGGTCCAACGAGTTCCGGAAACGGAAAAGTCAGGGCGAATTCACACCTCGACGGTAACCGTCGCCGTTTTGCCGGAAGCTGAAGAAAATGATGTTGAGATAAAATCAGAGGAGTTGCGAATTGATGTTTTTCGCTCCTCCGGTCCCGGCGGTCAATCGGTTAATACCACCGATTCGGCGGTTCGAATTACCTATTTGCCAACTGGACTGGTTGTTACTTGCCAAGATGAAAAATCACAACTTAAAAACAAAGCCAAGGCATTTTCAATTTTGCGTTCGCGAATTTTAGCCGATGAAAAAGAGAAACAGGATAAAATTGAAGGCGATGCCCGCCGCTTGCAAATCGGCTCGGGCGATAGATCAGAAAAAATTAGAACTTACAATTTTCCGCAAGATCGGCTGACCGATCATCGAATAAACCAAAGTTGGCACAACTTGCCAAAAATTTTAGGTGGCGATTTGGAGCCAATAATTTCCACTCTAATTTCCGAAGACCAGAAACGAAAACTGGCGGAATAAAAAAAACTGCCGAAGTGGCAGAATCTGGTTCCCTATTTACTCGATTGTCTCGTAACAATTCGGCATTTCATCTGGCACGACTTTCAGTTCAATGGCTACGCCATCACGACCAATAATGACATTGCCTGGAAGATGGTATTTCATCTCAACTTTTTTGCCAAGCAAAGCGCAATAAATACTACACATCAAATTGCCCAAAATCGTATTAACACAAATCCATTCATTCGTATTCTCATCAAATCGAATTCCAAACAAATCATTTTCTGCCGAATAACTCATAATCCCGACGACTCTTTTTCTCATCGCAGTCCTCCTTTGAGAGTTGTAAATTTACAATATCAAATGCTGAAAAAAAAGTCAATACTTTCGTTCCTAAAACAACAAATTGCGATATTAAAAGATTCTGATATCAACTCGGCGGAAATTGATGCCGAGATCATTTTGGAATTTGTGACAGGAAAATCGCGCGAGTTTTTGTTGGCACATCCTAAATACGAACTATCAAAAGATCAAAAAAAAGTTTATGGGATTTGCGTCGATCGACGCAAATCTCACATACCAATCGCCTATATTACAGGTCATAAAGAATTTTTTGGACTCGATTTTTTTGTTACGCCTGATGTTCTTATCCCCCGTCCAGAAACGGAAATGCTGGTTGAAGAAGTTATAAAGTTTATAAAGTTGAAGGTTTATCAAGTTGATGGAATCAAAAGTCCATTAAAAAATGCTCAAATTAACGAAGAATTAGCAGGGAATTTTCCTGCTCGAGCGGGAAAATTCCCTGAACAAAAACAATTAAAAATTATTGATATTGGAACTGGTTCGGGGAATATTATTATTTCAATTGCAAAAGCTTTAAATTTAAATCTTCCGTCTTTGAACTTTTATGCTTCTGACATTTCAGAAAAAGCACTAAAAATCGCCAAAAAAAATGCCAAATTTCACCAAGTTGCCGACAAAATAAAATTTTACAAATCTGACCTTTTTGCCAATAAAAATCTGCCAAGAAAGTTTGATGTAATTGTTGCCAATCTTCCGTATGTTCCAGAAAATAAATCAAAAATCAAAAATCAAAAATCAAAATTAAGGAGTTCGGATTTATTATATGAGCCACAAAATGCAATTTTTGCCAGTGATAATGGAACAAAAATAATAAAAAAATTCCTCGATCAAACGCAAAATCGTATCAACAAAAATGGGCTAATTCTGACTGAAGTTGATCCGAGAAATGCCAAAAAGTTGCAAAAATTTGCAAAATTGATATTCAGAGACTCAAAAATTGAACTTATTAAAGATTATGCTGGATTAGATCGAATAATAAAGATATTGCTAAGAAAATAAATTTATGATATATAATAAGTAGAGAGAGTTGGTGTGGGAACCAAATCGAAAGGAGGTGAGATCAATGCTCACCGGAATGGCCAAGGGCAAGACCCCTACCCCACTCTCTGTTACTCACTGCGGCATGGCAGTTCAGGCACTTGGGATCTCTGACCGAGCTATCTGTCCTAAGTGTCGTCGGGTGCTCGTTCTTATCCGAGGACCTACCGGAGACATCATCGGATGCTCCGGCGAGATCAAGGAGCTTGCCAAGGCAAGTAATCCTAAGGGAGGACGAACCGATGGACTCGCCGCAAAGTGACACAGAGAGGTCTCACCTCGAACCCCGCTGGTCTCCACCTACATCACAACTTCACCCTCGGAGACCAGCCCCCCATAAAATATATTTACTATATGTAAAAACCGCCTCGACTATTCGGAGCGGTTTTTACATTTTTGATATTTTTCAGCGCGTTAATTCAGCGCGAAAAATCAGTGTAGTTCTATTTTATCTCCCCCAAAGTTACTTTTACGCTCTTCTCTTCATCCTTATGGGAAATTTTTAATGTCACAGTATCACCAACATTATACTTTTGCAGTAGTGATGAAAGTCCGTTTTGGCTATCAATTCGTTCACCATTGATTTCTAAAATTATGTCATTTTCAACGATTCCCGCTTTATCTGCAGGAGATCCCGGGACGACTGCAACCTCCGCCAAACCATTTCCGCGAACCACAATAACACCATAGGAATAAGCCAGATTATTAGTTTTTTGCAAGTCGGGAGTGATTGGCAAATAACGAATTCCAAGGTAAGGTCGTATAATTTGTCCGGTTTTTTTGATTGAATCAATCGCTTTTTTTGCCGAATTTATCGGAATCGCAAAACCAATTCCTTGGGCACCAGAAGCAACCGCAGTGTTTATACCTACAACTTGACCGGCAGTATTTACCAAAGGTCCGCCGGAATTTCCGGCATTTATCGCCGTATCGGTCTGCAACATTCCCTGCAAACTTTCTTTGCTTCCACCTGACGAGTCTGATGCCTGAATATCTCGCTGTTTTGCTGAAATTACTCCAACTGTGACTGTATTTTGAAACTGTCCAAGAGCATTGCCAATTGCTACAACCCATTGGCCAACAACCAAATCATCAGAATTGCCTAGATCTACAACTGGTAAATTTCTGGCATCAATTTTTATTACCGCAAGATCATTTAAAGGATCGGAGGACTGAATTTTTGCATCATAATTTTTTCCATCGGAAGTAATAACCGTGTAGCTCGCTGATGTATCGGAAACGACATGTTTATTAGTTAAAATTAGTCCGTCGGAAGTGATAATAAAACCGGTTCCATCTCCTTCTTGCTCAATAACATTACCAAAAATATTTTGAACTTTTGATTTCGAGACGATTGAAACAACTGCTGGGGAAACTTTGTTTACAGCATCAATTATTGCGCTCGATTCTTCAAGTTTGACTTTTTTCGTTTCAGTTAACGGAATTGATAAATTGTTCCAATTTAAAAAACCCAATTTTTTGGCAATTTTACCATTATCATTTGAGATAATAATTACGCCGCCAATACCAGCTACAGCTCCAAAAACCAAAGAAATTACAATAGTAGCACACAAAAACAAAATTTTTTTTGATTTTCTCCTTGTTGTATTCGGCGATTTATCATCACTATCGGAATTAACAAATTCAACTTTTGGCATGTTCTTCCTTTCAATTGAAATTCTTACTCTGATTAGTCACGCTGATTTCCGCTGATTTCGAATTATCTGCGTTTATCTGCGTAAAAGATCTGTGTACGAATCTCCTTTATTTTTTATCCAACATTTTTTTGGCGTCAACTTTATTATCTTCAATTTCGCGGGAAACAACATCCCACCCCTCTTTGTCAAGTTTGTTGTTTGGGAAAATATGAACTGTGCCATCTTTATCAATTACTCTAATTTTTCTAATATCAACATTATGGATAATTCCCTCGACACTGCCAACCCGAATTTTATAGCCAATTTCGAAATCAGAGTCCCTTGCTAAAAAAACCCCAGAGATTATATCTGATGTAAGTGATGACGCTCCAGTCGCCAGTGCTAGGGCTATAACTGCCAGAGATCCGGAAATTGTTACTGCCAGTCCATTTAATCCAAGCTGCCTAGCTAGTTCAGCAACTAGTGCAACCCACATCACAATCAGCGAAAGTGACATAATAACCGAAATTAAGGCCTTTGGCAATTTAGAAAATTTGAGAACCCTGGTGAGCAACCATGTAATAAGTTGGATTATTAAATATCCGACGATTAAACTTAAAATAACCGGTGGTAGTTTCGGCAAGAAATTCAAAATCGGTTGCCAAAAACGATCAATTAAGTTAGCCAGATAATCCATTTATTTTTTCTACTAATAATTTATTTATAATTTGCGGGTTGGCTTTGCCAGCAGTTTTCCTCATAACTTGGCCGATGAGAAATCCGGCAACTTGAGTTTTACCCGACTGATATTTTTTAACCAAGTCGGGATTTTCGCCCAAAACTTCGGTGATCGCCGCCCCAATTTCACCACTATCACTAACCTGTTCCAGCCCCTTTTCTTTAATAATTTCTGCCGCAACCTTGTCGCTTTTTACCATTTCAGTAAAAACATCTTTTGCGACCGTCTTACTTATTATACCGTTGCCGACAAAATTTATCAAGTCAGCAATTTTGGAAATCGGAACTCTTTTTTGATATTCAGCAAAGCTGATTTCCGACTGATCAATAATTTTCGGGACTTCTTCGGCAACAAAAACTGCAATATCATGTTTTAGTTCTTCTGATGATTCCAAATACTCGGCAAGTTGATAATGCTTGCTGATTTTTTCGGCAACATCTTCGCGAATTCCCGACTTGATATATCGCACAATTTTTTCCTTTGGAAGCTCGGGAATACTTGACTTAATTTTTTCAATCTCGGCTGAAGAAAAACTGAAAGGTGGAATATCCGGCTCGGGAAAATAGCGATAATCGGCGGCTTCCTCTTTTCGCCTTTGTTCAAAAGTTATTCCTTTTTTTGAATCAAATCCGCGGGTGATTTTTTGTTTTTCTTTTGGCCAATTTTTGTAATCATCTCGCAATCGCTTTTCCTCAAAAGCCAGCGCTTGCTCGATGAATTTGAATGAATTTAGATTTTTGATTTCGACTATTGGCGACATTTTAGTTTGTATCTTGTTTCTTGTATCTTGTTTCTTGGATGTGACGCTAATATTTGCGTCACATCTTAGATGTCCCTTTTCCATATCGGCGTCAGAAACACCAAGATAACGAAGGTTTAAGCGCAATTCTTCAACAACCTGTTTTGCTTCCGCAGGAGATGAAATATCTGGTTCGGTAACTATTTCCATAAGCGGCGTCCCAGCACGATTCAAATCAACAAGTGAATATTTTTCGCCTGCTGGATGAGTTAATTTTCCGGCATCTTCTTCTAGGTGAATCCTGTTTAGATGAATGATTTTGCCACCAATTTCGATCTGACCGCCATGGCAAAACGGCATATCATACTGACTAATTTGGTATCCTTTTGGCAAATCAGGGTAAAAATAATGTTTGCGATCAAATTTTGATTCCGGCAAAATTTCCGCGCCAAGTGCAATCCCGGTTTTTATTGTCCATTCGATCGCTTGCTTGTTTGCAACCGGCAAAGTTCCCGGCATACCCAAACAAACCGGACAAACATTGGTGTTCGGCTTAGAACTTTCGGAATCATTATTGCAGCGACAAAACATCTTGCTCTTTGTCTTAAGTTGGCAATGAATTTCAAGACCAATTGTTGTTTCGAAATTATCCATTATATTTTTTATGACCAAAGTTCTTCATGAGAATACTTTTCTCTTAATTTTGAATAAATCAAAGCGACTTTTGTGAAAAAATCCCGAAAGAATTCAACTTCAACAGAAGTTAGCTTGATTTCTCTCTCCGCTTCTGCGTTGATATTTTTTAATCTTCTGTATCTTTTTATCATTTCACTACTGATTTCAACTTCATCCATCGCGTTTTTGATTTCTTCTGACAATGATTCTTGAAATTTTATTTTATCTTCATATTCTGATAATTTAGATTGATCTTGTATCAACTTTTTCATCTCTCTTAAATGACGCAAATGTATTGACTCTCCATAATTAACAATACTATACATCAGATTATTATATCTCCGCTCGTAATCAGATGTCATTTCAGTAATCTGATCTCTGGCTGTTCTTTCATTAATTTGTGGTTTTTCAACTTCGATCATAAAACCTCTAAATAACTTAATAATTTTTTTATCGCATTTTTGATTTCTGACTCATGGACTCCTCCAGTTTCGTGGGCGATGATGTTGCGGATTTTGTGTCCAGCCCAAATGTTTTGATAAATTGATTTTGGCATTGATTTTTCCGCTTTTCGCAAACGCTCGGCAAAAGTCGCACCGGAGAAACCCTGACTCTTTAAAGCATTATCAACTAATTTATCGGCTTCAAAAAGGGTATGAGACAGTTTTATTTTATCATTTGTTTCGGCAAT
>CAZVFH010000040.1:0-7676 GCA_964626415.1 uncultured Candidatus Saccharibacteria bacterium | reverse complement strand
TTTCGCAACTCATTGGCAGGAGATTTCTTTTATGTTACAATTTTCTTTGGAACATACGAAATTATTGTTTATTTAGCTTCTAAAGAGAGGAGGAAACTTGTCGCTAGTTACACTAAACCAAGAAAATTTTAATTCAACCATTGAAAAGGAAAAACTGATCCTAGTGGACTTTTGGGCACCTTGGTGCGGTCCGTGCAAAATGATGGAACCGATAATCGAAGAACTTGCGAATAATGCAAGCGGTTATAGTGTAACCAAGCTAAACATTGATGAAAATCAAAAAATTGCCGAAAAATATAATGTTATGAGCGTTCCATCTTTTTTACTTTTTAAGGAGGGGAAAATTGTCGAACAAGCAAATGGCGCCGTATCCAAAGAATCATTACTTGCATTAATAAGTAAACATAAAAGTGGTTGACAATATTAAAAATTTGTGTTATAATGTATTTGTTGATAATGGGGGTTTAAGAGACGCCTCCGGAATCAATGCTCTTTAAATGAGAATTCCCGAAGGCGCAAGCTATCGGGGATTCTCTTTAAGGAGCAATCAGAATCGCAGCCGAATCCCAAAGGAGGGATTCAGATGGAGAAATTGATATACTATGTGCTGGTGGCGGGGTGGATCCTCGGCTGGGAGGGCCTGCTCACGCTGGCCTTTCTGGCTACCGGAGAGCTTTGCGAACTCCAAGGATCGGTGATTAATGCCGGACTCTGGAACCTCCTCGCAATCATCTCCCTTATCGCCTGGCTGGGGATGTGGGACAGGCGACTAAGGCGAGCGGACGCCCGCGCCGCTCGCAAATCGAAGTGACCATGTCGGCCCCGCACGTAATCCGTGCGGGGCCTGTTCTTTTTAAAAACTAAAATTTAAGGAATTTGATCACTTTTTTGTGCTATACTGAAAACAATGAAAATTAAACCGCTTGGATTAGATTTTGACAACCCCAGATCTGACATTTTGTCCGATCTTAATGCTGAACAAAAAAAGGCCGTAACTTTTAGAGATGGCCCGCTTTTAATTGTTGCCGGTGCCGGAACCGGAAAAACGACCGTTATTACTCGTAGAATCGCATATATTATTGAACAAAAATTAGCGCTTCCCTCCGAAATTCTAGCTTTAACTTTCACTGAAAAAGCAGCTAGCGAGATGGAGGCAAGAGTTGATTTACTTGTTCCATACGGTTTTGTTGATTCACAGATTTCAACTTTTCATGCTTTTGGCGATCGCTTACTTCGTGACTTTTCAATTGATTTGGGTCTTCCTGCCAACTTTAAGGTTCTGTCGCAGACAGAACAAGCGATTTTTTTTCGAGAAAATCTCTATGCTTTTGATCTCGAACATTTTCGCCCAGTAGCTAATCCGGCTACACATATTAAGGAACTGCTTTCGCATTTTTCACGGCTTAAAGATGAATTAATTTCCCCTGAAAAATATATATCATTTGCTGGAAAAAAAGCAAAAACGGCAAAAACTGATGAGGAAAAACTCGACTCGGAAAAGATTTTAGAGCTGGCAACGGCCTATCAAAAATATCAGGATTTAATGATAAAACAGGGAAATTTGGACTTCGGAGACCAGATTTTTTTGTCATATAAACTATTAAAAGAAAATCCGCAAGTTCTATCCGAGTGCCAAAAAAAATTTAAGTATATTTTAGTTGACGAATTCCAAGACACTAATTATGCTCAGTATCAACTGGTAAAATTAATTATCGGAAAAGAAAAAAATATTACAGTTGTTGGTGATGATGATCAATCGATTTATCGTTTCCGCGGTGCTTCAATTTCAAATATACTTTCATTTAAAGATGATTTTCATGGCTCAAAACAAATTGTTCTAAATCAAAATTATCGTTCAACAACAGAAATTTTAGATGCCGCTTACCGCCTAATCCAGTTCAATAATCCTGACCGACTTGAAGTTCAAAATAAAATTGACAAGAAATTATTTGCGAAAAGACATGGGGGTTCACCTGAGTTAATTCACTCCGATTCGTCGTCTTGTGAAGCAGACACAGTTGCAGAACAAATTATTAACTTAAAATCAAAACATGGCTATAAAAACTCTGATTTTGCAATTCTTGCTAGAGCTAATAACCATTTGGAATCCTTTATTCAGTCGCTAAATTTGAAAAATATTCCGAGTGTTTTTATTGGTAGCTCCTCGTTGTTTAGTCAGTCGGAGATAAAAATGGCAGTTTCATTCCTGCGTTGTCTTGTCTTCAGTGATGATAATTTGAGTTTTTACCTACTTGCAACCAGTGAAATTTATTCTGTTGATCCAAGCATTCTTTCGGAATATTACTCTCGAGTTAAGAGGGAAAATATTGATTTTATAGAGCTGTTTGAAAATTCAGAGATGAAAAATAACAAAATTTTTGAATTGATCTCTGATATTAAAAAATTTCGCTCAAAAATCAGAGATTATTCCGCCGGTGAAATTTTATATGAATTTTTAAAAGAAAAGAAATATTTCAAAAAATTGTCCGCAGATGGTTCCGCTCTATCAGAAATTAAAATTACTAATTTGGCAAAATTTTTTGATCGAATATACCAATTCGAACAATCGGCAAACAACAAGTCGCTTCTTAATTTTCTCGATCGCCTTGAACTGATTATCGAATACGGCGATGAAGTTATTACCTCTGATGTTGATCCTGATATTGACGCCGTCAATTTAATGTCTGCTCATGCCGCAAAGGGCTTGGAATGGCCGGTGGTTTTTATTGTCAATATGGTCTCTGACAGATTTCCGTCGCGAGAAAGAAAAGATAAGATTCCAATTCCTGACGAATTAATTAAAGAGCGATTGCCAAAAGGCGATTTCCATTTGCAAGAAGAACGGCGCTTATTTTATGTCGCTTCGACAAGAGCTAAGGATTTTTTATTTTTTACTTCCGCTGATGATTACGGTGGAAAAAGAATGAAAAAAATCTCACAATTTATTTTGGAAATTTTAGATCAACCGAATTTGATTAAAAATAAGCACAGGCAATCAGCGCTGGAAAAAATCGAAAGACATCGGCCGGAAAAAATCGTCAGAAAAAAAATATCTTCAAAGCCAAAAGAGGGGATACTCAAACTTTCAAGACAGCAAATTGACGACTATTTTACCTGCCCAAAAAAATATTACTATTCAAATATTATTAAAATCCCACTTCCGCTAAACTGGCACTTTATGTATGGGACAGCGATTCACGAAGCAATCGGCCGATATTTTCAGAGAAAAATTGCTCTGGAAAAACCAACGCTCGAGTCGTTGATTTCTGACTTCAACCAAACATTTATCAGTGAGGGTTTTATAACTCGCGAACACGAAGAGGAACGAAAAAGGAAAGGGATTTTGACTTTAACTAGATTTTACGAAGAGGATCAAAAAAATAATTTGCTGCCGGAAAAAATTGAGGAGCGATTTGAATTTTTTGAGGACAATGTAAAAATAAATGGGCGATACGATCTGATTTTGAAAAGCGGTGGTGATTTTATAATCTGCGATTTCAAAACTTCCGAAGTTACTGATCAAAAAAAAGCCGGGGACAGGATGCGAGAATCGACTCAAATGAAAATCTACGCTTTGGCTTGGAAAGAAAAGTTTGGCGAAATTCCAAAAACCCAACTCAATTTTATCGAATCGGGAATTATTGGCGAAAGAAAGTTTTCTGAGAGTGATCTGGAAAAAACCAAAGAGTTGATTTTTGAAGTTGCCGGCGGAATCAGGGCGGGGGATTACACTGCAAAACCAACCGAGCGCCAATGCCAGATGTGTCCGTATAACGAAATTTGCCCAGAATCGATGGCCTAAAAAAGGAATATTCTAACATTGACTTTGTCACACTGACTTAACACTGACAATTGGAATACTATTGAATGATTGTCATTGCGAGGAGGAACGACGAAGCAATCTGTTTTTTTCAATTTCCCCGCTCTGGAAGCTGTTTTTTGATTGTTATATCTTTTTTACAACCACTAAAGTATTGACAAATTGAAAATTGTTTGCTATAATATTCATACAAAGTCCTGCCTATGGAGTGGCAGGATTGGTGCCAGGGGGTGACTTATCTCATGATTGTGAGATAAGCACTGGCATCACTTGTGCCCGGTGCCCGGCTGGTTTGAGTGGGCGCTAAGCCCGCGACGAAGCGTCAGCGCTCCCGTCCGACCATCAGGCACCCTGGTCGAGGATCGAGTTTGAGATGCTTACGCCGGCCTTCGTCCCGGTAAAGCGCTCGGCTCGATCCTCCACCTAACATTCCGCACAGATTGTGCTTCCTGCCCAGCCGATAAAGTTGGGTGTAGGTCAACAATCTATGCTTCCAAAGCTACCAGCTTGTCGTAGCGCCCGCGTGGCTTCATGCCACGCTTCAGGTGAGGAGAATACCGGATCTCCCCTGATTCCGGGCAAAAACCGGTAGGGTCTGAAGTTATAGACCGGGTGTGTGACAAGCTACCGCAAGGTACGCACACCTTATTCACATTCAACCCCGTCCGCCTCGTGCCTAGCACTTGGCGGGCTTTTTGTATTCAAAAACATTTTTTACTAAATCGCCGATAACTAGTTTATTAAAGATATTCAATGATCGTTGAATATCTTTAATAGAATAAACATTCAATAACGCCAGAATAACAAGCTAAAGCTTGAACTCCACGAAAAAATGAATTTGTGCTACAATTGGTCTATGAGTCAACTAATTTTGATCCTAATTGCAATTATTTTAGTCATCACGATGGCGGTTTTTGTTTTAATTGTCTATTTTTCCCGAAAGTTTCGTGATCTCACAGAAAAAAATCAAAATCCAGAGGCATTTTCACTTTTAAATCAAAACATCAACTCATTTTCCGCCCGTCTCGATCAAACAAATTCGGCAATAAATGAACGATTGGATAACGCCGCCAGAGTAATTTCGGCTGTTAATCGCGAACTTGGGTCAATGTCGCAAATCGGCTCGCAACTGGCGAACTTTCAAGAGTTTTTACGCTCACCAAAACTTCGTGGCGGGTTGGGAGAACAAGGTCTAAAAGACATGCTGGCACAATCATTGCCGCATGATTTGTATAAAATGCAATATCAATTTCGAAACGGGCAAATTGTCGATGCAATTATTAAAATCGACGCTGGAATAATTCCAATTGATTCAAAATTCCCACTTGAAAATTTTAATCGCTATCTAAATTTAAATGGTGATGAAAAACAGGAAGCAAAAAACAAGTTTCGTTCCGACTTTCGAGTTCATATTAACACTATTGCCAAAAAATATATCAATCCCGACGAAGGAACAGTTGACTTTGCTTTCATCTATTTGCCAACTGAATCGCTTTTCTTTGAAATTGTAAATTCCCAGAATGATCTTTTTGAATATGCGGCAAAGAATAAAATTATTCCGGCAAGTCCAAGTACCTTTTTTTATTATTTGCGAACAATAATGCTCGGACTTGAAGGCAGAAAAATTACTGAAATGTCCAAAGAAATTTTAAAAACCCTAAGATCAATCAAGCAGGAATCAAATAAATTCGGCGATAATTTAGGGAAACTCAACAAGCATATAACAAACGCCAAAAGCACGATGGAGGTTGTAAATAATGGTTATGCCGGTTTGGCGGGAAAAATCAACAAAGTTGATCTCCTGGAACAAAGCGAAACAAAATTAATCGAAGATGAGATAAATATTGAATCAAAAAATGATTAGAAAATATTCAAGAAATATTGCCGAAATTGTTTTTTTACTCGCAATAGTTGTTATGGGAGCGTTTTTTTTCGTCGAGAAAAACGAGGCGGATGAAAATGTTGTTTCACAGCCGGCAGATATTCCAGAAATCAAAGTGCCAGAAAATTCCACAATAACAGAAACACAAAATAATATTTCTGTTCCAATTCTGATGTATCATTATATTCGCGATTACAACGATCCGACTGACAAAATTGGAGTAAATCTTTCTGTTTCACCAGAAAAGTTCAAAGAACAGATTAATTATTTAAAAAATAATGGTTACAAAACAATAACTTTCTTCGATCTCAAAAACAAAAAGGTCGCGCCACTTCCAGAAAAACCGATTATATTAACTTTTGATGACGGCTACTCTGATGCTTTTGACGCATATAAAATGCTGAAAGAAAATGATCAAGTTGGTGTCTTTTATATAATTTCTTCCTTTGTTGGTCGAGATAATGTTTTAACGACTAATCAAATTATTGAGATGTCAAAAAATAATATGGAAATTGGTTCTCACTCAAAAACCCATCCGGACCTGACGAAAATTTCAGACGCAAATTTAAAAAAAGAACTTGAGGATAGCAAAAAAAATCTTGAAGAAATTATTGGTAAATCGATTATCTCATTCTGTTATCCGGCTGGAAAATATAATCAAGTCGTCAAAGATTCAGTCGCGAATTCTGAATATCTTTTTGCTACAACAACCAAATCGGGAATTGCCAAAGCGGGAGCTGATTTAATTTCACTTCCAAGAATCAGAATAACTCCGAGTGATACTTTGGAATCAATTTCAAAAAAATTAAATAAATGAAAAATATTATCGTTGAAAATTCCGAGGCAGGGGAGAGAGCGGATAATTTTCTATCTAAAAAAATTCCCTCATTTAGCCGTTCTCGAATCCAAAAGGGGATAGTTGAGGGAAAAATTACCCTTGTAGGAAAAAGTATTAAATCATCATACAAAGTATGCATTTCTGATAAATTCAAAGTAAGTGATAAATTTTTAAACTTAGGGAAAAAAATTTTAGAGCCCAAAGCGGAAAATATTTCGCTGGAGATTTCATACGAAGATGATAATGTTTTAGTCGTCAACAAACCAGCTGGAATCGTCGTTCATCCCGCAAACGGAAACGAAAAGGGAACATTGGTCAATGCACTGATCAATTATAATCCTAGTATTTTTTCCCCAACAGGAGATGGCAATGTTGACATTTTTCGACCAGGCATCGTCCATCGCCTAGACAAAGATACATCAGGGGTATTGCTAGTTGCAAAAAATATAAAAACAAAAGAATTTTTGTCAAATGAATTTAAAAAGAAAAATATTGAGAAAACATATATTGCGTTGGTTTTTGGGCATCTAGAAAAAAGAGGAAGTATTAAATCATTTCTTGGCCGAAACAAAAAGCATCGTAAAACAATTTCAGAAGTCACATCAGAAAAAGGTAAGCTGGCAATAACTAATTTTAAATCAATCAAATATTTTTCCAATAAAAGCAATCAAATAAATTTAACTCTGGCGGAAATTAAAATTCCAACCGGCAGAACTCATCAAATAAGGACTCAACTTAAATCAATCGGCCATCCGATAATCGGCGATCAGACATATAATATTAAAGAAAGTCAAAGAATCTCAAACCTTCTATCGATAAACAGGCAACTTCTACATGCTAAACAAATTACTTTTCATAAGCCGTTTGATAAAAAAATTCAATCTATTGATTCTTCTCTACCAAATGACTTTCGGGTAATACTTGATAAAATTGAAAAATATCTTGTCGGGTAATAATCAATTTTTCCTATTTATTAATAAATCGTAATACAAAATAATAAAATTTGACATCAATTTTGGGTATATGCTAAAATTGAAACATCTTTAGAAAATATTAATATCCAAACAAGATGGAAAGAGAACGAATTTCAATTTCAATTAAAAAAGATCTACTTACTCAAATTGATCAAAAGATTG
>CAZVFH010000039.1:4333-7854 GCA_964626415.1 uncultured Candidatus Saccharibacteria bacterium | reverse complement strand
GGGCATGTAGCTCAGTTGGTTAGAGCACGTCACTGATAATGACGGGGTCGGAGGTTCGAGTCCTCCCATGCCCACCATGTGCCCAGTTCACGGTACTATGGCAGGCGGGGCACGTCACTGATAATGACGGGGTCGATGGTTCGAGTCCATCTACGCCCACCAAAATTGAAATGGTAAAGCAGGCGGGTAATGACGGGGTCGTCCGCCTGAGGCGGACTACGCCCACCAAAATTGAAATGGTAAAGCAAGTGAGATTACCGATCCGAATCCAGATAAATCAAGGAGGGAGATGAGAAAGTTTTTTTCGATATTGTTTTTGATTATTTTTATTGTTCTATTTCCTTTAGCTCTTTTGTCTTTTAATTTAAAAACGACAATTCTGAATCCGACATTTATCAAGGAAACATTTCGCCAGATCGATTTTTATAAACGCCTTGTAAATATTAATCCGCAAAAAGTTGCTGATTATATTTCCAAAAAACAGGGAGAAAACCAAACAGAAATTTCAGCAACAAGCGTAAAATCAATTTTGGGATATCTTTCACCTGAAGATCTGCAATATACTTTTGAAAAAAATCTTGATTCATACATAAAAAATGCTGCGGGTGACAATGTTTCAATTGATTTGACAGCGATCAAGAAATCAGTCGCAAGTAAAAATGGTGATCCCGAGACAAAAGAATTTTTATTGCAGATGCCCGATTCTTACTCTCCTGTTTCGACAAATAAAACCGCAAATAAATATTTTTCATGGAGTGAGAAAATATTTTCGTACAGCGGAGCTATTTTTGCTATATTGTCACTAATTTTTAGCATTATGCTTTGGCCAAGTTGGAGAGGGCGTTTGCGTATTTTGGGCATACCTTTTTTGATCTTTGGGTTAATTATAATTTTTGGACATTTTTTTCTCGCCAGAATATCAATTCCAACCGCAATCGTTGCTGATTTTTGGGATGATATTTTCCACGACATATTAGTTGCGGTCAAAACAAAAGTTTTATTACTCTATTTCAGGGAAGGACTGGCGATGGCAATCTTAGGGTTCATTTCTATTATTATCTCTTGCTTGATCAAAAATAATTTAGATCCTAAATCCCTACAATCTTCAAATGTCTCAACGACAAAATAGCTTAATGATTTGCATATGAATAAAGTAAAATATTTACTAACTTATCGCTACGCCGAGATTATTCACGACTTGACCGTGGAATTCACTCGGAATTATACCCTAGGTAACTTAAGTAACTTAGGTCGTTTAAGGTCTGATTACCGAACTGCCGATCAAATGAATCAGGCGGCCAGAAGCGGCAAACAAAACATTGTTGAGGGTATCAGCAAAGACACAACTTCTAACCAAGGCGTGATAAAACTTCTTGGTATCGCCAAGGCATCATTCGAAGAACTTTTAACCGACTACGAAGATTTTCTACGGCAAAATAATTTGCAGATTTTCTCAAAAACAGATCCATGTGTAACCGAATTTCGCCAGCTCGGCTATCGTTTAAGTAACTTAAGCAACCTAAGCGACTTAGGTGAGCTTAAGGAAAAGCCAAAATTTTTTGGCAATCCGGAGAATGACGCCAACTTTCTTTTAACTTTATGTCACCTTGAAAGTTTTCTATTAGGCAAACAAATAAAAGCAGCGGAAAATAAATTTATTAAAGAGGGCGGTTATAGCGAAAAACTAGCCAGAAAACGGAGAGAATTTCGAGGATATTAACTTGGCCGTTTAGTTCAGTTGGTAGAGCACCTCATTCACATTGAGGAAGTCACAGGTTCGAGCCCTGTAATGGCCACCAAATTTTTTGTTATAATTTTGTTATAATATAGATATGAAAATACTTTGGTTTTTATTGTTTATGACTCTTGGCTTTTCGGCGATTTATTTCGCATTGCCTCTTTATAATATCTCTGGCCGATTTGACTGGGTGGAAAAATATTTGGGCAGTGGTGGCACAATAACTTTTTGGCGACTTTTGGGAATCCTGATGATCGCTGGGGCTTTTGTCTATCTAATTTATTATTAATAAACACAAAACCTTTAAATGTATTTTGTCAGATTTTTCACCACAAATATGCAACGATCGTTGCATATTTGTGGTGAAAATAAAAAAATACCGAGATTTTACTCAGGTATTTTTTTAGTTTGGCTATTCTTCGACTTTTTCCTCTGGTTTTTCTAGCCGATCATTTGGGCGGATTCCGCGAGGGACATCTTCTGGTCTTTCCCACGGTTCTGTTCCGCCGGAACCCTCGTTACCAGCAACTACTGGTGCCTCTCCGATATTTTTTCCTGTCTCATCTAGATTCGGACCAAAATTTTTTTCTCTTCGCATGAATCCTCCTTTATTTATTTGGTGGACCAATGGGGATTCGAACCCCAGACCCCCTCGTTGCAAACGAGGTGCTCTACCAACTGAGCTATTGGCCCAAAACGGCGGGCAGGTCTAACCAACTGAGCTACGAGCCCACAACCAAAATTGTAGCTGATTCCAGCCGAAAATTCAAGTTTTTGCAGTTTTCTTTAATCATCTTTTAACTATTTTATTAATTATTCCTAATCTGACACGGATTTTCGTCGATCGACGAAAATCCGTGTCAGATATTTTCCGATAATAATTTTTTAGAGCCAGATATCCTTACAAATGTTGACTTTTAATTTCAAATATACCAAATTTTAAATATCTCCTCGAAAGGAAAGTGTAAATACAAAATAGTTCTCGATAATTTTCTCTTGACATCAACTCGGCGTCTTTTTTTTGTGCTATAATTAATAAAAGTAAGTTAATTAAATTGGAGGGTATTATGCGATTAAAGGATAAGGTAGCGATTGTTACCGGTGCCGGATCGGGAATCGGAAAAGCGTCGGCAATTTTGTTTGCCAAAGAGGGAGCGAAAGTTGTCGTTGCCGATTGGTCGGAGGAGGGCGGACAAAAAACTGTCGAGGAAATAAAAACTGCCGGCGGTGAAGTGATTTTTATCAAGACCGATGTTTCAAAATCAGTCGACATCGACGCGATGGTTTCAAAATGCGTTGAGATCTTTGGCAAATTAGACATTTTGTTCAATAATGCCGGAGTTGTTTCAATGGGGAAAGTTGAAGCGACAACAGAAGAGGAGTGGCAGAAGGTTATTGATGTTGATTTGAAAGGGGTGTTTCTTGGGGCAAAACGAGCAATTCCAGAGATGGAAAAGACGGGTAGGGGAAAAATTATTTCAACTGCCTCGATTGCCGGTCTGGTTGGGTTTGATGGTGTCGCCGCTTATTGTGCGGCAAAAGGCGGAGTTGTAAATCTCACCCGCGAATTGGCGCTTGAATGTGCGCCAAAAAAAATCAATGTTAATGCAATTGCACCGGGAGTAATTGAAACGGCGATGACAAAGGATATTTTGGCAGACCCAGAGCAGAAAAAGGGGATGGAAATGATGACACCGTATCCGCGTCTTGGTTTGCCAGATGATATCGCTTATGCCGCGTTGTATCTTGCTTCCGACGAATCCGATTTCGTCACCGGCCATAC
>CAZVFH010000039.1:0-4233 GCA_964626415.1 uncultured Candidatus Saccharibacteria bacterium | reverse complement strand
CGCGACAAAATGTTGCGTCTTTTTTGTACAATTGAATTAAAATTATGATTATCTAAAGCAAGCAATCGTCACATATACTTTTAAATTTAAAAAATTGTTGACATTCAATATTTCGTATGCTAAACTCAAAAAGTAAATAATTGTGGGCAAAATATGGTGAAATCTAAAGTAATCAGAAAGGGGGAGGTCGGATAAAACGGCTAATTATTTTGGTTCTGCCGATTGTCCACCTATATATGGGTGGATTTTTATAACACTGATCTTTCGCACAGATTAACACAGATAAAAATCATCAGAATAGTAACTACGAGATAGGGGCTCGTAAGTTGAGATTCTGTCCCGAACTTTAACAATTAAATATATGTAATTTCACACATAAGCCCCACGTAATCCGCCGAAGGCGAGACGAAGTGGGGCACAACCAGTTTATTGTTTTGCCGACAATAAATTGGCTAAACATAAATATTCTTCCGACGAAGTCCTCCGTAGTCCGCCAAAGGCGAGACGAAGGAGGATAAAATAAATCATCATCAACTTTATCAGTGTTGATGATGATCAGCCGAGTAAAATATTTTAAAGGCGTATTTTATAAAGCAAAAATGTAATTTTGAATTCATCGCAAGATGAAGTCAGTAATTGCTAGTCAAGTTGTCTGTTTTGACTCGGATGTCAAGTAAGGATGGAATGAAAGGGTATATGGTGGATGCCTTGGGAGAAGCGGCCGATGAAGGACGTAGTAGGTTGCGATAAGCTTCGGGGAGCTGCCAAACAAGCTTTGATCCGGAGATCTCCGAATTGAGAAATCTTCCCGATTTTAAGATCGGGAATCCCCCGCCGTGAGGCGGGTGGAAGGGTACCTGCTGAACTGAAACATCTTAGTAAGCAGAGGAAAATAAATCGTAAGAGATTCCCTTAGTAGTGGCGAGCGAAAAGGGAAAAGCCCAAACCCAGCACCACTTTTGACAAAACGCTATTAATAAAAAGATGTTGATATTAGGTAAAGTAAAATGGTTATTAAGACTTTACCGTCAAAAGTGGTGCTGGGGGTTGTGGGACCCATATAATTTTTGTCAAAGGATAGGAGAATGAATCTGGAAAGGACAACCACAGAGCGTGACAGTCGCGTATCCGAAATCTAAGTAACAAAAAGTTGGTGTTCCCGAGTACCACGAGACACGTGAAACCTTGTGGGAATCTGGGGTGATCACACTCCAAGGCTAAATACTGCTTCTCACCGATAGTGAACTAGTACCGTGAGGGAAAGGTTAAAAGAACCCCGCAAGGGGAGTGAAATAGAACCTGAAACCATATACTTACAAGAAGTCAACGCGCTTCGCTACACTCAGCGCTAAATGCAAAATGAAAAGATCAAAATGCAAAATTATGGTGTCGCTTTGCGACAACTATAATAGTAAATTCCAACATTTTAAATTTTGATTTTTAAATTTTAAATTTTACGCCGAGTGTAGCGAGGCGTTATGGCGTGCCTTTTGTAGAATGAGCCAACGAGTTAGCTATATGCAGCAAGCTTAAGCCGATTTGGCGGAGGCGTAGTGAAAGCGAGGCCTAAATGGCCGAAAAACCGTGCTTCGCACGGAATTTCTAATTTCTAATTTCTAATTTTCCCGCATTTTGCGGGACCCCGCCTAAGGCGGTGGCTAAACAAATTACAAATTCCAAATTCAAAAATTTAAACATTTGAATTTTGAGATTTGATATTGTTTCGGATTTCGGATTTCGGATTTGGAATTTCCATGCGGAGCATGGAGTTGTATATACTAGACCCGAAACCGAGTGATCTATCCATGGCCAGGGTGAATCCGCCTTAAACGGCGTGAGGAGGCCCGAACCAGTTCACCTTGCGAAGTGTTTGGATGAGCTGTGGATAGTGGTGAAATGCTAATCGAACTCGGAAATATCTGGTTCTCCTCGAAATATATTTAGGTATAGCCCTTGCCGAATGATGCGGGAGGTAGAGCACTGGATGGGTTCTGGCGACTTCGGTCGTCGGCCCCAAATAAACTCCGAATTCCCGTATTTTATAGCAAGGAGTCAGACTGTGGGGGCTAAGCTCCATGGTCGAAAGGGAAACAGCCCGGACCATCGTCTAAGGTCCCTAAATTCTAGCTAAGTGGAAAAGGAAGTGAAATCTCCTAAACAATCAGGAGGTTGGCTCAGAAGCAGCCATCCTTTAAAGAGTGCGTAATAGCTCACTGATCTAACAGAGGTTTTGCGCCGAAAATGTAACGGGGCTAAGCTAGGTACCGAAGACATGGCCCAGCACCACTTTTGACAAAAATGTCATTAACTTGTTAAAAGTTGGTGAACAGGTAAATATTAATTACTTATATTAATTTTTACCGTCAAAAGTGGTGCTGGGGGTAGAGGAGCGTTCTTCGTGCGATGAAGGTGAACTGCGAGGTTTGCTGGAGCGCGGAGAAGTGAGAATGTTGGCATGAGTAACGAATTAGCCAGGCGAGAAACCTGGCCACCGAATATCCAAGGTTTCCTGGACAACGGTAATCGTTCCAGGGTTAGTCGGCCCTAAGCCGAGGCCAAATGGCGTAGGCGATGGCCAGCAGGTTGATATTCCTGCACTTCAAACGACTTGTACATACGTGCGCGCTTTAAATGTTTGTAAAAAATTATGATTTATTTTTACAAGAGATAGAAGTGACAAGAAAAGCGTATGGCTTAATGCGTTTGGAACCGTACCGCAAACCGACTCAGGTGGATGAGGCGAGAAGCCTCAGGTGATCGGAAGAACCCTCGTTAAGGAACTCGGCAAATAAGCGTCCGTAACTTCGGGATAAGGACTCCCAGCACCACTTTTTGATATAATAATGTCATGTGGTCGATTTATGTAATTCAAAATGATAAAACCAAAGAGAAGTACATTGGTTTTACTTCTAATATAAAGAAAAGAATTGATACTCATAATAGCAAAGGATCAAAATTCACTAGCAGAAAAGAAGGTAAATGGATATTAATTTATCTAGAATTGTTTAGAAGCAAAGATGATGCAATAAATCGAGAAAAAAGAATTAAGAATCATGGTGGAGCAAAGCAAGAACTTTTTAAGAGGATTGAAAATTCTTTTCTATAATATCAAAAAAGTGGTGCTGGGCGCAGCGAAAGAGCCCAGGCGACTGTTTATCAAAAACACAGGTCTCTGCTAAAGCGAAAGCTGAAGTATAGGGACTGACGCCTGCCCAATGCTGGAAGGTCAAATTGGTGGCTGATAGTGTCTCACTAGCGTTCGGCACAATCACAAATTCAAAATGCAAAAATCAAAATGCAAAATTATGGAGTAACTATTATAGTTCGAGCATGAAATGCTCTCCTGAATTTTAAATTTTGAACTTTAAATTTTAAATTTTGCTGAAAGTGATGAGCGATAGCGAGGCACTTGAGGCTATCAGCTAAGCCCCAGTGAATGGCGGCCGTAACTATAACGGTCCTATGGTAGGATATTAACTGCCATAGTGAGGTGCAAGCCCTCCATTTGAACTTCCGACGCCGGAAGATGTAGAATGAAAATTTGGCTATATGCTGGAAAATCTGGAGTATCTCAAGCTACTATGGTATTATTAACTCATAGAGGTTAAATGCCAAGTAAAAATGTATTGAGTGCAGATAATCAGCAGGAAAGACTTAAGATGATTGGCTGGATCGTTGGTTTTACTGACGGTGAAGGATGTTTTTCTGTTTCTATCTTTAGAAATCGAACAACAAATACTGGCTGGCAAGTAATGCCAGAATTTGTAGCGACACAGGGTGAGAAAAGTATCAAATCACTTGAAGAATTACAAAAATTCTTTGAGTGTGGCAAGATCTTTATTAACCGCCGATATGACAATCACCACGAACATTTATACCGATACTGTGTTCGGACAATAAAAGATTTAAGAGAGAAAATTATTCCGTTTTTCGAAAAAAATCAATTAAAAACAGCCAAGATCAAAGATTTCAACAAATTCAAACTTGTCATCAAGTTAATGGAAAGTAAAATTCATTGGACAAATGATGGCATTGAATCAATAAGAAAGATTGTAAAATCTTAAGAATCCTCAGACACTAATATGCCAAAAGTCGACGAATGTCGGCTAAGATAGAGTGCGATCTTTATAGCGATATAAAGTAAATCTAGTGGGTGACCACTTGATATTTAACATGTTGATAAGCGAAATTCCTTGTCGGGTAAGTTCCGACCCGCACGAATGGCGTAACGAT
>CAZVFH010000038.1:0-7864 GCA_964626415.1 uncultured Candidatus Saccharibacteria bacterium | reverse complement strand
GGACCAAAAATAAGCCCGAAAGCGAGGGCAATTTTAATATCGCCGGCACCCATTAGCCGTTCTTTTGAAAACCAAACAAATGCGGCAATTACTCCGCCGCTAATTATTCCGCCGTAAATAAAATTTAATAAATTAAAATCAGTTGAGAAAATACTGACTAAAATTGCGACGACTAATAATGACCAAGCAAAAATTTCCGGAATTTCGAGATATTTAAGGTCAAAAACAAAAACGATAATTGATAAACAAACGATTATTAGATAAAAAAACAGTGACGGAGTTAACCCGAAATAAGAATAAAATAAGACAAACAAAGTACCAGCGGCGACTTCAACTAGCGGATACTGCCACGAGATCGGTTTTTTACAGTTTTTACAGCGACCGAAGAGTACAATGAAGCTTAAGATCGGAATCAACTCAAAAAAGGTCAAGATTTTTTTGCAGTGCGGACAGTGCGAGCGACCAGTTAAAATTGACTTAAAATCAGGAAATCGTAAAATTAGGACATTTAAAAAACTGCCAATGGCGGCACCAAAAATAAAAAAGATTATTTCAATCATAACTCTATTTTAGCAAATTTAGGAAGAGACGCAAAAACTCCCCTTTAGGGGAGTTTTTGCGTGATTCATCCAACAAAAAATGTTAGTAAGAAATAATTAGTATGGACAAGGATCAGTGGATGATGGAGAGACAGGCGCCGGTGAGACTGTTGACGAGTAAGAATTTCCATCCTTTACACACCACCCATTATCTGGATTTGATAATTGCGCATAAAGAACATCCGACTCTCCGTTAGATTTAATCCAGTACTTTCTGCCGGCAATCGGATTCACCGGAGCTGTTGGAACGAGTGGGCCATCTACGCCTTTTATTAAAGAAATCTTACTCGATAATTCAGCCCAACCTGTTGTCAAAAGCATTCCATCTGTTTTAGAGATCTCAAGTGCTTTTGACACTTCTGCTAAATCGGACTTAATACGAACATCGTATGCTCGTTTTCGCGCTGTACTCAAAGCAACCATAACAATTGCTGCTAAAATACCAATGATCGCGATAACGATCAGCAGTTCGATAAGCGTAAAACCCCTTCGACTTCGCTCAGGACATGCACGCTTCCTCACTGCGAGAAGCTCGATCAATGTGAATCCCTTTTTGCTTTTCATCATTTTCCTCCTAAATTATTTATATTATATTTTTATTTTACTGCATTAAAGCGATTTGGTAAATTGGAACCAAAATTGCAAAAACCAAAATCGCAACTCCGATTCCAACTATTATCATTGCCAGTGGCTCGACTAGCGAATAAACGCTTTTTATTGCCACATCGGCTTCCGATTCGTAATAACGCGCCAGTTTTTCCATTACTTCGGATGATTTTCCGGTTTGCTCTCCCACAGAGAGCATTTGGCTAACAAGCGGCGGAAAGAGCGGATCTTTTGAAAGTTCAACCGAAAAAGAGACACCTTTTTGCACCTCTTTGGCAACTCTTTGAAGCGATCTTTTGTAATAATAATTTACCATTGTGTCAGCGGTGGTTTCGATTGCTTCAAGAAGCGAAACACCAGAGGAAAAAAGCATTTCAATTGTACGGCAAAACCTGGCCATATAAATATCAGAGACAATGCGTCTAAGCCCCGGAATCCTAAGTTGTAGCCGTGAGTAAAAATTCTCTCCGCTTGCAGTTCTAAGATAGTAACGAACAAAAATGACAAGTGAAATGATTAAAATTATCACCAGCCACCAATAGCTGATAAGAAAATGAGAGGTAGAGATTAATACCGATGTCGCCCACGGAAGATCAACATTTGCGTCCTTGAAGACCGACTCGATCTGCGGCACAATTTTCACTAACATTATCCAACTGACAACAAAAAGGGCTAAAATTATGAACGCCGGATAAACTAAAGCGGCTAAAAGTTTGCCGGAGATATTTTGATCATTTTCCAGTTTCTTAGAAAGTCCAAGAAGCACGGTGTCAAGATTTCCAGTTGACTCACCAGAGTGAATAATGCTGACGAAAAGACGATCGAAGACCTCCGGATGCTTTTCCAGCGCCGAAGAAAAATTTGTCCCCTCTTCCAAATCATGGCTGATATTGTAGTAAATTGTTTTTAGATATTGATTGTCGGTTTGGGCAGCAATTATATTTAAACATCTTGGAAGCGCAAGACCGGCAGAGACCATTGTTGAAAGCTGGGAAGCAAAAATTGATTTATCTTTAAGGGAAACCTTTTTTATCAAACCGAAAAGCGAAACAATATTTCTTGACTCTGGAGAAAGATCAACTGCCAAAAGTCCATTGTCACGAAGAATTTTTTCCGCCGCAAGAACATTAGCGGCACGAACTACTCCGCCGACAATATCTCCTCGATTATTTTTCGCCCGATACTTGAATTTGGTCATGATTGAAGTTGAAATTCTAACACTGACTTTTTTGCACTGACTTCTCACTGACAATTGAATCAGATCCAGTCAGTGTTAAGTCAATGTGGTTTAGTCAGTGTTAGAATTACCTTTTACTATTTAATACACCATCATCTTTAGTGTTTTGGGAGAAATTGACCAAGTTAATGCGTCTTCGAGAGATACATCGCCACGAGAAACAAGTTCGGCAAGAACTTTGTCAAGCAATATCATGCCCTCTGATGCCGATGTTTGAATAACACTAGGAATCTGGAATATCTTGTTGTCCCTGATCAGATTTCTAATTGCTGGATTGGCAACCATTATTTCACAGGCGACAACCCGACCGCCGGAAATTTTTGGAATTAGTCGCTGGGAAACAACGCCCAAAAGGACTGAAGCAAGTTGGCTTAAAATCTGTTGTTGCTGGTGAGCCGGAAAGACGCTGACAATTCTATCAATTGTTTGGGCTGCTGAATTGGTGTGTAGTGTAGTAAGTACAAGATGCCCTGTTTCTGCCATAATCAGGGCTGATTCGATTGTTTCTAGATCGCGCATTTCACCAATCAAAACAACATTCGGATCCTCACGAAGTGCTCCGCGCAGAGCGGCTGAAAAACTTTTTGTATCACTGCCAACTTCTCTTTGGGATATCAAACTTTTATCATTTTTAAAAACATATTCAACAGGATCTTCAATAGTAATAATGTGCTCGCGTCTTGTTTTGTTGATTTGATCAACCATTGACGCCAAAGTTGTTGATTTGCCATGACCGGTTGGACCAGTAACAATAACCAATCCTTGCGACTGGCCGACATAGTATTCAATAATCGGCGGCAACCCTAACTCCGAATAACTTTTAACCACGGAGGGAATAAGTCGCAGCGATGCAGAGGGCAAATCGCGCTGGAGATAAATATTCGTTCTGAAGCGGTTGTCTTTGTATTCGAAGGAAAAATCGACTTCCTGTTTTTCTGAAACCTTACTTAATTGTTCCTCGCTAGCAATTTCGGAAAGGAGTTTTTTCGCAGCGGTCTTATCCAGCGGCGGTATTCCGGTAATTGACAAAAGTCGTCCATCGATTCTGAGAAGTGGGTGAGAACCAACGACAATGTGAATATCGGAAGCACCTTTTGAAATTGCCAAATCGAAAATCGCTGAAAAGTTCTCAAATTTTTTACTATCCTTTTCCTCCTCCATAAAACCTCCAAAGTAATTTCACTTTAATATAATGATATCAAACAAAGATAGACGGCGTCAAACTGATTTTTGTGAATTACCATTTTCCAAGACCTTGGCATTTTTCTCTGGCTCGACCTTTTTCTCATCTCGGTTCTTCGCCAAAATCGCTGCCTCTCCGACGCCGATTTCACCAGTCGCAAGTAGGATTTCATCGATTGTTGTAAGACCAGAAAGTGCCTTTAAAATACCATCTTGTCGCATTGTAAGCATTCCTGATTTTACTGCCGCATCCTTGATTTCTGATGCCGGCCTGAGTGAAACAGCCATTTTTTCAATTTCATCATTCATAACCAAAAGTTCATAGATTCCGACTCTCCCACGATAACCGCTGGAACACTCAGGACAACCACGGCCTTTGTAAAATTCAACCTTTTTAATCCTTGAAAAATCATCTTTATTGCTTTCAGAAATCATTTTCAGCTCTTTTTCAATTGACTCTTTTAGTGCTGGTGGAATATCAACTCTCTCGCGACACTTTAGGCAAATTCTTCTGACCAAGCGCTGGGCGATAATCAGATTGATACTTGAGGTGATTAAAAACGGTTCGACTCCCATATTTATCAATCGCGGAAGTGCCGATGCTGCGTCGTTCGTATGAAGAGTGGTTAAAACCAAATGACCGGTAAGCGCGGCGTGAGTTACCATTCCGGCGGTATCAGCGTCTCTAACCTCGCCGACCATGATGATATTCGGATCTTGACGCAAAATACTTCTAAGCCCATCAGCAAAAGTAAAGCCGAATTTCGGTTTAATTTGACACTGATTAACGCCGGGAATCTCGTATTCAACCGGATCCTCAAGTGTCACAACATTAACATTTGGCTGATTGAGCCGATTTAATATTGCATAGAGAGTTGTCGATTTTCCCGACCCGGTCGGTCCTGTCGCCAGTATCACGCCATATGGTTTTTTTAGTTGTTCAAGAACTATTTTGAATGCTGAACCGACAAAACCAAGATCCTCAAGTGATAATATCCCGGCGGTTTTATCAAGAATTCTCATAACAACTTTTTCGCCAAAAACCGTAGGAAGTACAGAGACGCGGACATCAACTTCACGATTTTCAAAGTTTACCGAAAAACGGCCATCTTGTGGAATTCTAGTTTCATCCAATTTCATTCCGCTAAGAATTTTTACCCGGCTAACAACCTGAGATTCAAAATCCAAAGGAAGTCCGGTGATGTCTTTAAGTACCCCATCTACTCGAAACCGTAAGCGAACTTTTTTTGATTCCGGCTCGATATGAATATCCGATGAACCAAGATTTAAAGCATAACTAATCATCGCCGCCACTAATTTCGGGATTGATTTTTCCCCGACAATTTTTTCAAATTCCTGAGTGGTCTTGATTTCCTGACCGATCAATTTACCAATATCCTTCTCCTCCTCTTCATCTTGTCGCATCTGCTCCATCTCTCTTTTTACCATTTCAACTTTTTCATTTGTCGGTAATTGAGCTCCGATATTATCACTAGTCGAATGCTCCTCTTCGGTTTCGACGGTAAATTCTGGCTTCTCACTAAATAAATTGCTAACCCCAGAAAATGTTGCCGCTTGTTTTTCGGAAGTGGCACTCTCTTCATTTTGATCTCTTGCATCGTCATCTTTTTTATAAAGCGACAGAAGATAATTAATATCTTCGGCAGATGTTGAAAATTGCTCCAAATCAATCTTATTTTGATTTTTTAAATAATCAGTTATCTTTTTAATCCTTGGACTGTAGGGATCTTCGGCCGCTACTCGAAAACTTTTTTCTCCTTTTTGTTCGAATATCGCCAAACGATTTTTGGAAATAAAATCAAGAGGTAAAAGCTTTAATAACCGAATATCAATATTGCGATTTCTAAGGAATATTACCGGGAAAGTGTCAACCGCGGGGGTGATATTTCCTGTTGTTTTCTTCTCTTCCAAAGCGGAAATTATATCACGCGGTGTTGCGATAAAAAGCTCAAGTGAGACACCATTCTTTAGCAAAAAATCTTCAACCTTTTTCCCGCCTGGTAAAAAAAGATCTCCTGGGCTACCAATGGCCAAATTGAGTACATTATTCTTGAGGGCAAATGGAAGAACAAGATACTGCCTTGCGACTTTTTTTGGTAAGATATTCCGAATTTCATCTTTAATTTGATAATTTGAAAGTCCGACATACGGCAATTTTAAAATAATGCTATATGCCTTGTTTATTGCTTCACGAGAGATCAATTTATTTGAAAGTAAAAAACGCTCAATCGCTAGATTGTTTTTATATCTTAACTTGATTTTGTCGGCGTCAGAGGGAGTAATTAGCCCTTGAACTACAAAAACATCAACTATTAACTGTGTTGAAAGTGCTTGCGCCAAACCATCAAATTGCGAGGTTTGGTGAAATAAATTTTTTTTTTCACTAGACACGATCAAAAATTTAAAATTCAAAATTCAAAATTCAAAATTTTGGAAGCCACTGCGTGGCTGCATTATTAAATAAACCAAGCACGGAGTGCTTACTTTCATTTTGAATTTTACATTTTGATTTTTGCATTTTCTTATTACAGGTCAGCAAAGGGGTTAGATCTACCCATTTTTCCCGATGGTTCTGGAATCGGAATATTTGAGTTATTTACCAGACCTTCAAGTAATTTTTTTCCATCTGTTGCGACAGCAGAAATATCTACCGGAAGTAAATTGTCTGTTGATTTGAATGAATCAACGCTTGGACGCGGATAAGAGAAATAAAGCCAAATATTGGCGACAACAACTATTAATGACAAAACTAATCCAATAAATACGACTGTTCGATTGGAAAGTGTTTTTTCTGTCATTCTACCTCCGAGTTGCTTTGTTCTAAAATCGAAGCATCGCTTACCGATCTTTTGTAAATCTCAAAGACAATTGATGTATTAATCTCTCCGCTATCTGTGCTTGACATTGATAGGCCAACAATTTTTGAAAAACGAATGCTGTTTTCAAGTGAATTAATAAAATCAACCGTGTTTTGATACTGACCAGAGAGGGATATACTAACAGAGAGACCAGCGTCAGAATTATCAGTTGAAGTAACAGCAACCGGTGGCGAAATGCTGGGAAGTGCCAACTGTTTTTGGTTGGCAATTGTTTCGATTTCTGTAATCAAGTTTGGTGAATCAACATCAGCGGGAACGGCAATTAAAAGTTTGTTGACAATTTCTGATAATTTGCTGATTTCATTATTTGCTGTTGTGAGTGATGCAAGTTTTGCTTCAGACGAGGTAATATCAGAATTAAGCGCTTCGATTTTTGATTGATTTTCAGCAATTGCCGGCAAGAAAAATTGATAGGATAAAATAATGCTAAAAACAGCTATGGCGAGAGCAATAATCGGCATCAGAAGCACTCTGTCGTTTTTACTCATTTTCACCTCCGCTCTGACTTTTTGCCACTTTCCAATCAGTAATCTCCGCAGTAAGAGTAAAATTAACTACCGAAACATTATTCTCCAGCGACTCGGAAAGTCCGGTAATTTGAACCTCGCTGATTTTTTTTGATGATTTCAGAGCCAGTGCTAAATCAGCAGCGGAGCGATAGCTTTTACTTTTCCCATCGAGCGTTATGGCACCATTTTTATCGATTGTTAGGTTGTTAATTTTGACATCATTCGTTGTTTTACCAGACAATTCATTCATAAAAGCATAAAATTGATACTTTGATTTTGATGCCATTTTGACGATTGCAACGGCCGAATTTATCGCCAAAGCTCGATCCTCAATTGCTTTATTTTCTTTGCTTGAAAGTTGACTTGAAAGTTCTGCGAATGTTGCTGTTTTGTCGCTTACCTGTGCGGCAGTTTGAAACCGATAAAATAAAAAAACAGAAAAAAACAAAATTGCCAAAATAATCGCCACTATTACAGTTACCGACGATTTACTACCACCATCACTTGCGGGCGTCTCAATTTTTAACATTGGCTCCTCTGTTTGAAGCCGATTTTCCTCATCAAACACAAACCCTCCTAGTTCAATTTACAATGTCAAGTAACGAAATACGCTCTCCTGATGTCATCCTGAACTTGTTTCAGGATCTCAGTAATCGATTACTGGGATGCTGAAATAAATTCAGCATGACGGAACATTTGTTGATTTCACAATCCGCAGTTATTACCATTATACAATAACTCTATTATTTTTTGCAACTAAATAACTAATCATTCAGTTTGTCTTGTCAGGACTTGCAAATCCCGAAATCCCGGCGGAAAGGCATTTTCGCC
>CAZVFH010000037.1:0-7873 GCA_964626415.1 uncultured Candidatus Saccharibacteria bacterium | reverse complement strand
CGGTTATAGCGACATTTTAGTAGAAGAGAGTAATAATTAGTTGAGGGGGGTCAGATTGCCCCGATTCCCCCCAAAACCCAAGATTGGATTACTATGATCATGATTAAGATGGCCTGAATGTATTGCGGGATTTATTTATGATAAAATAGGAGTTGTTAAGAAAAATTTTAAAAAGGAGGAGGATGTTTTTAAGAAAGCTCTCAAGAATTGCTGGCGTTTTTATTTTGATCTTGTTATTTTGCGGACTGTTTGCATTTAGAGCTCAAAAATCCAAAGCCACCGTACAGGTCAAGGCGGCTCCGGCGGAAAAAATGGCAGTTACACCAGTTGGCTATGATGACATTGGTGATATTTTAAAACAACTTAATATCTCGGCTGATACGATTGAAGAGAGTGATCTAAAAGATCTAGCAAAGCTCAAGCAGTACGAAGTTGTCTACATTAACTGTTCGTCAGGAGTTGACTATATCTCTGCTGAGGCGGCGCCGGTAGTAAGCCAGTATGTCAAAGAGGGAGGCATTGTTTATGCTTCTGATTATGCCAATTCATTAATTCAAAATGCATTTCCGGGAAAAATTAATTTTTATGGCCAAAGCGGTAGCAGTTCAAGCTACTCTTCACCTCGAGTCGGATCCAGTGGCAGTGTGACTGCCAAAGTTGTTGATTCCGGCCTTGCCTCTGTTCTTGGAAAAAATAAAGTTAATATAAATTTTGATCTTGGATCATGGGTAGTGATTGATAGCGCTGGATCAGGCACCAAAGTTCATGTTACCGGACCGGCTTCTGTCTTCGCTAGTGATGATAGCCAAGCCGCCAACAAAGAAGTACCATATGTTGTTTCATTCTCTGAGGGCAGTGGCGAAGTTTTGTACACTTCATTTCACAACGAAGCCCAAAAAACCGGCGATATGGAAAACCTGGTTAATTGGTTTGCAATACGAACTCGCGCTTCGAATCTTGCTCGAATTACAGAAGAATTAGCTTCTGAAGGTGGAAAAACTGTTCTTCAGGAAGTAGTTGATAAAATTAATCAGGGTGAAACAAAGGAATATGCTTTTCAAGCCACTGGCAAAAAGGATTTTTCTATCGTATTAAACTTTGGTGGAAGCGCAATTAAACTCACATTAACCGATCCGAAAGGCAAAAAAGTAGCATCAGAAGATGTCTCTGCTCCGCCTTACAGTACAAATATCTCGGCCAAAGAGGGCAAATATACTATCAAGCTGGAAGGCAACGAAATTCCCTCCGCAAATTATCCTTTCGTCCTGACTGTATCCGGCGACAAAGAAGCAATAGCCGCAGCAACTTTTGAGGATCAGTCAAGCCAAAGCACTAGCGAAACTGCCAAAGTGAGTATCTTTGACTATATTAAAAAAATAGCAACTTACGCCGCGGTCGGCTTGGTCGTCGTTGCAGTTTTAATCATTGTTGTCGTTGTTGCGGTAAAGAGGAGAAAAAAAATCAGCCCCGAAAAGTGAGGAAAATAAGAACGATTAAGTCATTTCTCACACCTTATGGACGAGGGATAATGCTCTATTGTTTTTTGTAGTTTAGAAAGTTGTTGATAACCCGGTCGATGCTCTGAGATATGAGTAAAATATATTTTTGCAAAAAAACCGCTTGACTCTGTCAAGCGGTTTTTTATCTGTCGAATTATTTAACATTGCCCGAGTGCAACTTTAGCTTTTTTCTCCGCTTCAGGATTAGGAAAGTTAAAACTCCGGCCAGAATAACAATCAAACCGCCGCCAACATAGGTGTAGATATTCAGAAAATTGCTGTACCATCCGACTTTTGCGATTGTTGGCGTTTTGAGATTTGTTTTTACTGGAGCGGAGATATTGCCGCTTTTATCTTTGGCTGAAAACTCAAAGTAATAGGTCTGTTCGCTTTTTATGTCAAATAAAATATGTTTTTGAGTGTTTGTGACGATTTCGGTCTCTTTGTCCATTTTTCCGGATTCAAACCCGTATTTCAGAATATACTTATCCAAGTCAAGTTCCTGATTTGCATTCCATGAGAGGTTGATTGTTTGGCCGCCGGAATTATATTCTGCTTTTAAATTAGATGGAGTTGCCGGCGCTAAATTATCAGTCGGTGACGCAGAAACCTTGTCGGAGCTTGCCGATTCACTGCTGGAATTATAACTGCGAACGACATAATAATATTTTTTATCGGCAGAAAGTCCCTGATCAGTAAACTCGGTTTCAGTTGATTTTGCTATTCCGATTTTGGTAAATTTTCCATTCTCCTCTTCTGAACGATAAATTTTATAGCCGGAAATTCCCGAAGATGTTGATTTCTCCCAAGTCAGTTTTAGCGCTGTGCCTTGATCATTTGGAAGATCAGCAACTGCAACTTTTGTCGGCGGATTAATTTTAGATGAAGTAGTAGCGGCGGCAACTGCCGGCTGCTCACTTCCAGCAGCAACACCGCCGGGATCATCAGCCGGCGGGGAACCAGCCGGCGGAGCATCTGGCGGAGGACCACCTTCTTCCGGAGGTGCTTGATATTCCTGACCGTAAACATAAAAGATAAAATCACGGTCATAATAGTAAGTCAGAGATCCGTATGAAGTCACTCCCGAGGTGGCGTAATTTGCAGTACAATCATCAGGTTTATGTGTCCACCAACGGTTTGGATAATCCCCGGTGATTTTTGTCCAATAAAGATCATCGGTTGAAACGGTAAAATTGTTAAAATCAAATCCGACCCAATCATAAGTATAACCATCTCCATGAGCTGTTGCAGAAGTTGATAATCCGCCGCCCCAGAACCAGATTTCCAAATTAAATGTTCCGCCGCCGGTAGAATCGACATACATCCAAAATTCATTTATTTGTGTATGACTTGGTTGCCACCACTCGTGAAGCACTCGCCAACTGGTAAAATACCAATATCCTGTAACTCCTTGTACACAATATGCATCTGCTTCTCCTTCGTAAAGCGCCTGACTTTTTTCCGGCAATGAAAACAAAGAAAAAAATGCCAGCAAAAAGATAACCATGCCGACAGAAATTTTTTTCGAGAAATTTCCCATTTCCCCCTCCTTTTAAATAGATCAGTTTAAAATCGAAAACTTTCAATTATTTGATAAAACAAATCGCTATCATCACTATTATTATAATGGAAATATTCGGCAATAACAATAAATTTATCGCCATTGACATAATATCCGCCTTCGATAAAGCGATTTTCTTCCTGTTCTTCCAATTTGTAAAGTTCAATTTGGGAGTTGTTAAAACCGATTTGTTTGTATTTTTTGCCGTTTTCAGTGTAATATTTTTTAATTTCGGCAATTTTTTTATTATAGTCAGAAAGATCAGTTGATGTCGGCTTAATTATGGTAAATTGAAAAGGCAGATTTTTCTTTTCATCTTTTTTCAAAAATTGGATCGACAAAACCGAGTTTTTCTCCTCTTTTTTAGCAATATTTTCCTCAATTTTTTCAAAATCGGCTGGCCAAGAAAAAGATAGGCCAATAGCCGCGTCGGAGTAATTGTTGGATAATTTGACTTCTTTTGGAGTTGGAGATGTTTTTAAAAGTAAAAAAATTCCAAACACAACAAGCAGAACAAAAACTAGAAATATATATTTTTTCATTAAGTTGATTATCTCATTAATTTATTGTTTCGTCATTTGCCAATTTTTGTTAAACTTAAAGTAAGTTGTTAATTTTTAAAAGGAGGGATATGGAGATGGGAGAAGAAAATAAAAAGTCAAAGATTTGGATTTGGCTATTGTTTGTTCTATTATTTCTAGCAATTATCGGCGGAATTTATTATTTTTTTACCAAGAATCAGGTAAACAAAACTTCAACCGGGGAGAGTGCTTCAAGTGAGATAGCGATGAAAAATGCTCTCGAAAAATGGACAAGAGATGACAAGATGATTATGGCAAATACCACTTCGACCGACACTCACAAAATAACTGATGATCTCTATCGAATGTACCGTATGGGTCAGGGCGGAATATATTATTCGGAATCAACCGATGGAATTTCTTTTGATGGTGGAAAATCAACTGGTGTAACTGAAGACAAAGGTAAAATGATCTCAAATCCAACGGTTCTAAAAATTTATGATGGCAAGTGGATTATGATTTACGAACAGGCACCGATTCGTCAGCCAGGCGAGAAGTTGGGTTCTCCCGGAGTTTCAAATCAACGGAATCTTTATCTGGCAACTTCAACTGATGGCGAAGCGTTCATTGAAGCTGGAGTTGCCGTTGATAGCAGTAAAGCAGATAATTATTTTGCTTCCGTTCCCGAGTTAGTATTAATGCCAAGCAATGTTGTTGTTATGTATTATGTTTCAGGAGGTGAATCGATAGCGAGAGCATATTCAATCGACGAAGGGAGATCATGGACTCGAAACAATGATTACGTTTTAGAGAATGCGGTAGACCCCGACATTATTGTGGAGTTAGATATTTCAGCAGTTAAAAATAATCAAGTCGGGGGTAAAATGAAGTTTACAATGTATTATTCGATGCTTGATCCGGCGAAAAACGCCATTTACAAAGCTACTTCAATCGATGGAGAGGAATGGAATTTAGCTGGCAAAGTTCTTGAAAAGAAAAATTCAAATTCGGCGATCGTTGATCCGGATGTGGTTGAAATTTCGACTGGAAAATATATGATGTTTTTTGGCGAGTCCGAAAGTGAAACTTCAACTGGAGGGTCGGCAATAAATCTTTATCGGGCGACAACAGACGAAAGTATTTTTTAAAAATCATGACAGGAAAAACTCATCGAATGATTGGATTAATATCTGGCAGTGGATATTTTTTGCTGACTTCGTCATCAAACTATCAGCCGGCAACTTTTTTTGCTGTTATTGTCGCTTCTTATCTCGGATCCTTAATTCCCGACGCCGATGACGCCGGCGCTGATATTTGGCATACCTTGCCACTTGGTCATACTGCCGGAAAAATTACTGATCCGTTTTTAAAGCATCGTAATATCTCACATTCTCTCATTGGAATTTTAATTTTTTGTCTAATTTTGTTCTGGATTCTAAAACTAATGCCAAGTTATTGGGGAATTTCAACTTTTTTTGTTTTGATTTCTTCGACTATTGCTTATGCTAGTCATCTTTTTGCCGATATGTTCACAATCGAAGGGATTCCCTTGCTTTGGCCGTGGAAAAGAAAATTCGGCATCCCGCCAAAACCGTTTGACGGCATCCGAATCGAAACCGGAAAGTGGTTTGAAAATCTGATAATTTTTCCGGCGGTAAATATTATTTTAATAATTTTACTTGTCTCATATTGGCAAAAAATCAAATCATTAATTTTAAAATGAAATTCTAACACTGACAAAACCACACTGACTTTACACTGACAAATGTTTTTGTAATTTTGCCTGCCCCTTCGTAGTCCGAAGGGCGTAGTGGGGTAATTTTGTCCGAATTTGTAATTTCGTTAGCAAGAAAGGAGTGATTATGGCATACAAGAAAAAAAGTTGGCGGGAGAAATTAGAGGAGAAAAAGGATTTACCGAAAGTCGTGGTTCTTGATGATGAAGCGGCGAGAAAATGGGGTGGCAAAAAGTTGGCGATTCCGGCGCCACTGGAAGTTGATAATCTGATGAAAAAAGTGCCGAAAGGAAAATTACAAACAATAAATACGATTCGGGCGAAAGTGGCAAAAAAACATAACTCCGATATTGGCTGTCCGATCTGCTGCGGAATTTTTTCTGTTATCGCCGCCAATGTTGCAGCCGAGGAAATTGCAGAAGGAAAACATCAAGTCACATCATTTTGGCGAACATTAAAATCAAACGGTGAACTAAATCCAAAATATCCCGACGGCGTCGAATTTCAAGCCGATCGGCTGAAAGAAGAAGGTTTTGAAATTGACCGTTCTCGCAAGGTCCCAAGAGTTAAGGATTTTGAGAAATATTTGGTTTAGCCCTAATTTCATGCAAAAATAATCCCTAAAATTACCCTATTTTTTTCAGTAAACTGTAAATATATCTCGATCGAGATATATTTACGGTTTTGGTTTGTTAAAAAATTTTAATAAAAAAAACTGCTCATGGTTCATGAGCAGATGGAAGAATTTGGGGAATTAAGGGTTCATCTCCGATTATTTCGATGTAATCATATTCAAAAAGTGTTGGTGACCGTTCCAGCTCTTTTCCCACTAAATCAAGAGCGTTGTCCCTATCAATAACAATTACTGTAAAAACCATTGGCTCAATGTTGTCTACGGAGTAAAAATTTACTCGAACCTTAAACCGGATTAATTGTAATGGTATAAATTCGGGAGTAGATAAAGACATTTCAATTTTGCCATACCTAACACCTCGTTCTTTTGCTATTTTTTCCACCTCATCTTGAGTTTTTGCTAATGCACCGCAAATCAATAATTCTTCATCGTCATAAATATTCCAGCGCCTAAATAGCTTCGTTTCTGGATTTTTCTTTATTTCGTAGTTTTCGGAAATCCCTTCTCTTTTTTCTACAACTTCGGGTTTAATGGAAACAAAACTGTATATTTCTGAAAGGACTACTAAAAGTCCTGCCCAGAGAAAATGACATTGAGTTGGAGTTTCAATATTGTGAGAGTATATATGGTTTCCATGAGAAAAACCGACATTAACATGGCAACTATTTTCTCCCGGAACTTCAATTTGGAATCCTTCACTTTGAAAATCAAGTTTCATCCAATCGGGTGCATTTTCTCTTGAATCCAGAAGTCGCTGAATTTTTGGAATAATGAAATGATGAAGTCGTCTACTCCAAGCAATGTCAGGAAAAAAATATTTCAAGAAATCGGGAATTTGACATTCAATACTGTAGTGTACTCCCTTGGTATCGTGAATTTCACACATTCTTGGAAGGCAATTATAAAGTAAATCAGCAAAATCTTTGGCTGAGGTATCTGGCGTTTGCATTGTTTATGTGCCTCCTCTGAGTGGATATTTTCACAATAGCAAAAAAAATAAAATATACCAAATTTTTTAAGAATTATTATATTTGTCAATACATTTTGATATTTATTTTATTAACTGTAAATATATCTCGATCGAGATATATTTGCACTTTTTGAAAGAAAAAAGAAATTTAAAAAAACATCCTTCGAAAAGTGATGTTTTTGGGTCGGGAAATTATTTTAAAATTAGATAAAAACCAGTTGCAACCATTACAATCTGAACCGCGAACTTTATCCAAGTTGGTGTTCTGCCGGTTAGGGTTTCTTGCCAGTTAATTGGCGCTACTGCCGATCGCGGCCAGGTGTGAAAAAGTTCGTGGAGAAAGCGGAATTTTTTCCAGCGCACTAGTGTCAGAAAATCAATAACATCAATCCACATTCCGGCAATTATTGCCAAAAGTGCTAGTTGCCAGCCAAATTTCGCGAAAATTATCATCATTAGTCCGACAGAAACAGCAATATCCAGAGCAGTAACTACAACCATTTTTGTTTTTGATGATTTGAAAGTTGACCATTCAGCGTGAGGAATGGCATCAACAATTGGATGTGCAACTAAATTAGCAGCAACAACTGTGTATGGGTCGCCAGTAAAATGAAAAATAATTGCCGATGTTGCAATATGCCCGGAGCTTGTCACTTTTTCCTCCTTTGCTACTTTCTGATGTTATTAAAGCATAAATTGGCCAGATAAGCAATATTTCTTTCTTTTTTGTTGACGAGAAGGTAAAAATTAGTTACAATAGGTAGTGAGGGAAATAATTAACATTTGCAAATATGAAAGGCAAGGTAATAAATGAATATAGCATTAATAGCGATTGCCGCTTTTTTAGCTGGCGGCGGGATCGGTTTTTTAGTTTATAAATTAATTGTTGGGAAAAAGTTTGACGGCGCGAAATCAAAGGCAGAAAAGATTATCTCTGATGCAAGATCAGAGAG
>CAZVFH010000036.1:0-8006 GCA_964626415.1 uncultured Candidatus Saccharibacteria bacterium | reverse complement strand
CAAGAATCAGACGGGCTGCCAATTGATCAACTTTTTGCTCAATTTCATCTGGCGTCGCACCTTCTTCTTTTAATAATTGAAGAGCCGTTTGAGTTGTTAAATTCTCCGGCTCAAAATAAATTGGTTTTTTTGTTAGATCTTTTAATTTTTTGCCGAACTCATTAATGCTTCCAGCGTTTTCATTCTCGTCACCACTTTCAAACATCGGCATTCCGATGACGATTTTTTCGATATTTTCTTCCTGACACAATTTTAAAATCCGATCGAAAATTTTTCCGTCGTTATTCAAAGTCGCCAATTCATACGGAATCTTTGACCCGACAGCCAAACCAATTTTTTTCGTTCCCCAATCAACGCCTAAGTACATGCTATTAAGTTAAAAGTGAAAAGTATTTTACTAACGAAATTACAAATTCAGACAAAAGTACAAAATTACAAATAATCTGTCATCCCGAATTTCCGCCTCGGCCTCGCCGTAGGCGAGACGGGTATTTCGGGATCTCAGTAATCAGATATTTGATTTCTGAGATGCTGAAACAAGTTCAGCATGACATCAGGTGATAGAAAAATAATTATTGTGTTCCGTAAATGAATTCTAATTCAATTCGATTTGCCAAAAATGGCAATGTTCGCAAGAATTTTGGTGAGATGACAATGTCAGCCGACAAAACTCCTTCATGGGCAGTTAATTTTGTTGTCGCCGTTGAAACCGCTTTGCCCTTTATCTCTTTTTTCAACTCGGCTTGATCGTATTTTTTAGCGACATAGCCAGAGAACGAACCCTTTAAAGAGATTTTTCCGCCGGCAATATCGGCATTTGTAACTTCATACTTGATTTCTTGATTCCCACTTTCAACAATCATCTTACCTTCGCCAAGTTTGCTTGAGACATTTTTCGTTATCAACTCTTTGAAATCAGCTTCAGAAAAAGTGATTGCCTCAACTTTCGAGCTGACTTTGTAATTAAAGTTGTCAGCAATGTCTCCGCTTTTTGCCGACGATACGCCAGAGACAACTGAAACACCAATTGCTGAATCGAGCAATTTGTCATTTTCAGAAATTTCCGCCTTTATCGCCTCAATTATTTTATTTTTCAGGTCATTTTCAGCGCTAGTTTTAGCATTGGCTAAATCCCCATCGGTAACAACTTTAACAATGCTATCGTTGCCGCCAGACATTGCCACCGTGCTTTTGCCATTATAACCGGCTTGATATATTTTCTCTAAACTCGTAATGGTAAAATTTGTAGGTTCGATATTCCCCGATGCTCCGGGCGAGGTAGCTTGAACAGCAACATCAATCTTCCCTGCATTCTGTAAGATAGGAACATTATTTACAACAATGAATTGAGCACCTGGAACCTCAGCATCTGCTGTTGAAACAAACTCAATCCCTGAGGTAGAAGAAAACTTGGTGCCGGTTGGAAACGACTTTTTATCTGAATTCTGTGTGTTGTAAATTGTAATTTTCCCACTCGCAGGTTTTCCGACATTTTTTGTGCCGGAAGCGACAAATGGTTCTTCTAATATATCTTCTTTGACAACACTTTTGCCGGGAATCGTTAAATTTTCAAAATTAACTTCGCTCGCACTTTTGTCAACTTTTATCTCTGCCTGTTCGGAAATCGGCTCGGAAACGACAGAAATTCTAACTTTGGCTTTTGGTAAAGTTGCAAAAAGCCCCAAAGTTATCAAAAGAGCCACTGACCCACCAATACTCCAAATGATTATTTTTCTTCGTTTTTTTCCTTGGCGCATTTTGCCAAAAGTCGAAGGTCCGGAAAAGCCACCACTATTTTGACCAAAATCTTTTGTCATCGGTTTTTTGATTAATTTATAATCATTTTTTTCTGGCAGTGCTTCTTCGTTTTGAATGGAGTCATTCGAATCATTATTAATTAAAATTTCATTTTCGTCTTTAACCGCTTCAATTACTTCTTCTTCGGGTGGAGTGGTGGGATTAACAATTTCTGATTGTTCGCCAGAGACAGCACCGGCCTGATCTTTATCATATTGGTGTACCTTTATTCCGTCTGTTACTTCGAGATCTTGATCGTCATCAGGGAGATTTTTAGCTACTGGTGATGTTATCTCTGGTGCCGACATTCCCTCTTTTGCTTCGCTTGCCGAAGAAAATACCGGGAGTCCAATTTGGGCAGCAAGATTTTTTGCATTTTTATCTACAGAAACAATCGAGACATTTTTTTTAAACTCCTTGCCTTTTTTGGTTAAAAGCTTTAAATTGACAACGCTATTTGCCAAAGTTGAACCGCGAGGAATCACTAAAGAAACCGTATCACTGTCGGTTTTTGAAATCTTGTTGATAACATCGGTTATCTCTTCGTCTGGTTCGAGATAAATTATTTTGGACATTTTCCCCTGCAAAATTACGAATTAAAACAAGGAAGTATAAACTCTCACAGATCTATCGTCACAGGTCATCACTAATGATTCTTATCTGTGTTAATCAGTGATAATAGATCCGTGGTAGTTTTTACTTCAACTTACTCTTTAAGCGAATCCATCACTTTGTCAACTGTTCCGCTAATAACTGATGGCTGGCCGGCTAGATCAATTGCCATGTTTGCCAAAGCCATTGGGGTGATATCTTGCGGATCAGATAACGATTCGGTTTGATCCAAAACCGAAGTAATGTCACTTGGACGAATAAAGCTAACTTTGGGTTTCTTGGCAAACGGCAAATCATCAGACCAAGAGGATATTTCCAGTATTTTTTTAATATCCGGAAGCATTGAACCACCACCGCAAAGTAGAATTTTTGAAGGTAGAAGATCGCTACCCAAAAACTCTTCCAACCCTAATTGTACTCCGGAAACCCAGGTCTGGCAATCAATTTCAAGGGCATTTTTTACTTTGTCTGACATTTCTTTTTTTAACTCTCCGAACGAGTAGGAGATTTTTAATTTTTCCGCTTCGGAAAAAGAAAGATCAAATTCGTTTGCGAGCCGCTTGGTGAAAACACGCCCGCCAATTGCAAACATTTTTGTTCCTTCGACGCCACCATTTCGAACAACCGCTATGTCAGTAGTACCGCCGCCAACATCAATGAAAATCGCTGAAAATTCAACTGACTCATCCATCCCCATGCTTCTGGCAACTGCATAGGGCTCAGCAACAACACCTAGAAGATCAAGACCAAGACCTTCGGTAATAGTTTGCAACGCACCAAGATGAACAACCGGAGCGAAAGCATTAAAAATTCCGACGGAAACCTCGCGACCCTGGAAACCAACTGGATTTGTCACTTTATAGCCATCAATTTTAACATCGACAACGGCGCAATTTACAAGACGGACATCAATTTCAGAATAACCGGTTTCCCACGCTAGATTCGACCTTGCTTTTTCGAAGGCCTTTTTTTGGACTTCAGTAATTATTGCCTTAAGTTCAGAAACGCTGATTTTTGATTTCGGCGCCGGCCGCTGGTAGTGAACAGTTGTTGTTGCCCCTTTGACTAATTCGCCGGCAATTCCGACAACGCATTGGGTTGGCGCCACTCCGGCCTCCTCCGCCGCTTGATCCAAGGCCTTTTCACAATTTGAAATAACGCCGGAGATGTCGGTGACCCGTCCGCCCTGCATATCGGATAATTTTTGCCGCTGTCGACCGACTCCTAAAACTCTCGCTTGATCGTCGTCAACATGAAAAATCAGCGACTTGACAAATTCAGTCCCAATATCAAGCGCCAAAGCATAATTTTTCTTTTTAGAAATTCCAAATAATCCCAATGCACCCTCCCAGAACTAGATAAATACCTGATTCTATTATAGAACGAATACCAAAAGATTGCAAAAGTGAAAATAATTTGCTAGATTATTGGTAGGAGGTGGTTGAGTTGGAAAAAACCAAAGAAACTTTTTATCTTACTCCCACTGAATATTCTTTGCTACTTATCATTCTTTCATGGTATCCTCAGACCAGAAATGGCAATTTTACCACCGAAGATCTTTTTAGAGTGCTGAGAGGTAAATAAAATGTCAGAAAAGATCACTCTGAGAATAACATTGATAATTGCCATCGGAATTCCATTACACGCTTTTCTGACAATTTGTATTAATGGTCTTGTCGGCTGGGAGTAAACTTTGACAATTTTCTCATCAACGACAAATTCAGTTAAAAAACCGTAAATCCGCCCTGGCGGATTTTTTTTGAATCCTTTTTTCATTTTCCGCTCTTATTTGATTCCAAAATCTCATATCCAGACATAGATTTGCGTCGATCGACGATAATCTATGTCTGGGTAAAACTTAGGGGAACAAAAAACTTGCCAGTTACTCCAAAATTGCTTTTATTCTTCGAACACCAGCCGAAGAGGACTCTTCTTTCGTGATCTTGAAAGTCCCAAGTTTACCAGTTGATTTTACATGCGGTCCGCCACAGATTTCTTTTGAAAAATCTCCAATGCTATAAACTTTAACTTTTTCCCCATAGCGATCATCAAAAACCCCAGTTGCGCCAAAGTTTTTCGCTTCTTCGACGCTCATTTCTTCCATCACAACTGGAATATCTTCTTTGATTTTCTCGTTGACGATTTTTTCAACTTCGGCAATTTGTTCCGGCGTCAATTTTTCCGGCCAGTTGAAATCGAAGCGCAACCGCTCTTCGGTAATGTTTGAACCTTTTTGTTGAACATCTTTTGACAATACCTGCCGCAACGCCGCCAATAACAAATGCGCCGCCGTGTGCAATTTTGTCGTCTCAACTTTATTATCCGCCAATCCACCCTTAAACATCCCAGCAGACGCCGTGCGGGAGAGGTTTTGATGGTTTTTTAATTCTTTCTGGTATCCTTCTTCATCAATTATTAGACCCTTTTCCTTAGCTATTTCTCTTGTCAGTTCAATTGGGAAACCATAAGTCGCAAATAAATTAAATGCGACACTTCCAGGTACAATTTTTTTATCTAATTGTGACTCCCAAGCAAACCATTTTTTAAACTCCATTAGTCCCAAACTTAATGTCTTCCGAAACTTTGTTTCCTCTTTTTCCAACTCGTTTTTTATGTCATCCTGAACTTGTTTCAGGATCTTTATGGATTCCGGATCAAGTCCGGGATGACAAATAGAATCAAATAATTTCTCACAAAAATTTTCTTCGACCCCGATCTGTTTGCCTTTAACAATCGCTCGGCGAATTAATCGGCGTAAAATATAGCCCTGATCTTTGTTTGACGGAAGCACTCCATCAGCAATCAACATCATTGCCGCTTTCAAATGGTCGGCAATGATTCGAAATTCCTTTTTATTTCTGGAGTATTTTTTGCCGGAAATATTTTCGATTTTAGAAATTATTGGCGCGAATAGATCGGTTTTAAAAACATCCTTTTCTCCATTTAAAACCGCCAATAATCGTTCCAGCCCCATTCCAGTATCAACACCCTGAAATTCTGATTGGACATATTTTCCATTATGCAAAACATACTCGTTAAAAACCAAGTTCCAAACTTCAACTTCATCAATATAGAATTCAACAGTCGGACCACCAGGGGAATTTTCCGTCCCAAGCGACCAAAATGTCTCGGAAAAACCAGTGGATTCGATTTTTTTTAGCTCTTTAATTTGTTCTAAAATTTTTAGCGATTCTTCGTCAGCCAGTAAATCATTTTCACCACTAAAATATGTTGCCGAAATTCTATCGGCAGAAATTTCCAATTTGGAAGTCAAAAACTCCCATGCCATTTTTATCGCCTCTTCTTTAAAATACGATCCATCTTTTTTCGGATAGCCAAAACTGAAGTTCCCCAGCATTTCGAAGAATGTCAGATGTGATTCGTCGCCGACTTCGTCAATGTCACCAGTGCGAAGACATTTTTGGCAAGTCGCGATGCGAGCAGAGGGCGATTCGTCGGGAAATAAATAATATCGTTTAAATTGCTGCATTCCGGCAGTCGTAAAAAGAACAGATGGATCATCTTCAGGCACCAAAGAAGCAGAGGGTAAAATTTTATGCCCGCGTTTTTCAAAATATTCTAAAAACTTCTTCCGAAGATCGGATGAACTTATATTCATAAAATTACTATTAGTGGGTCTCCGTCTTCACGGAGACGACAGAAAGAGGCAGGAATGACGGCTTGCCGTCAGTTAATTACCGGTGGCTTTGTTTTCTTGATTTTCTTCTTTCTGATATAGAGTAGCACACCAAGCGCCAAAATCAAGAGCACGCCGACGCCGGATAAAATCCAAGCAAGCAGTGTCATTTCAAACTTTTTACTGTAACCCTCTAACGCTGAATGGGTTTTTTGGCTGATTTCAGACGGATTTGAGGTTTTCAATGCAGAATTTTTGGCGATAAGAGTGATTTTGTAGGTTGTCTCTGGTTTTAAATCTTTAAATGTGTATTCATTCTTATCGCTTTTGACTGTGACAATTTTGTCTTGCTTATCGCCAATGTAAGTTGCTAATTCATATTCAGAAATATCCGTCTCGGGATTTTTCGCCCATGAAATTGAGATTGTTGTGTCAGTATATGAAATAATCGCAAGTCCTGTTGGCGCGCTTGGTCCGGCATCGGCCGGGACGGTAACGGATGCTTCATTTGAACTTGCCGATTGCTCGACACCTTTATAGGTACGGGCAACATAATAATATGTCTTTCCGGCAACCACCGCAGAATCCAGATATTCAACTTTTGATTTTTCGGTTTGACCAACTTTTAAATAACTTTTACCCTTCGTTTCCGAGCGAAAAATTTTATAACCATCAATTGCCGTTGTTTTTGAAGCCGTCCAAGTTAATTTGTCGCCTTTTTTATTGCTCTCATTTGAGTATTCAGCTTTTAAATTAGTTGGCTTTTCAATACTTGATGATGTGATGGTTGCCGGTGCTTCACCTGTTGTAGTGGTTCCATCAGTAACACCCGTGTCAGTTGGCGGAGTATCCCCTGCCGGCACCTCTGGGTCATAGCCATAACTTTTGAAATTATAATCCCAGTCAACTTTATCTTGGCTTTGCCAAATGGCATAGCCGCGAGCGTAGGTGCTTGGCCCAGAAGTGTATTTCCACTGGGGACCATCTGTGTTGGAAACTACCCAAATACCATATGTCTCGGTATCGGAAACTGTTGTTGTTATATCGTCAAAATCAAATGTATTCCAACCATTTGTAACTGTTTGGGTGGGCACGGTTGCAACATTACCCTCATCCCAACCAGCGCCAACAACATAATGTCTAATAGAAACATTAACACTCTTGCTGCCGACAACATTTGTCAACTCAATTTGAACTTTATCAAGTTTTGTCTTTGTTGGCATAAATGTCTGAGCAAAACGACCAAGGTATGAATCAATAGGTACTGATCCGCTTCCGGCGGTATACTGCTGGTCAACTTCCGAAGCGGCTAGTGCGTTTTGATAGAACGGCAAAATTGCCCCGATAGAGATCAAAGTCGCCAGGACCGAGAAAAATAACTTTCTCATATTCCCTCCCATCCCTTGTAAAGGAAATTTCATTTATTTTGAATTCCAAAAACCTCGACTAAATTTTTAAGCACTTGCCCCCAAACAATTGAAGGTGGTGGATTAGAGACCTTAACTATTGGGGCTGGTTGTGCCGCCGGCGCGTTATCAAGACGCAGTTGATTGTCATATAATTTGTGATAAACATCAACAAAACCAAGTACTTTTCTGGCGTAACTGTTTGACGATGGAGTGGTTAAAAGCCCGGCCCGAAGCCATTTATCGGCGTTGCCAGAACCAGCATTGTAGGCAGCAAGCGCGGCAACAACATTGCCACCATATTTCTCTTTCATAACATGAATATACCAAGTGCCAAAACGAATAGATGTTTCCGGATCAAAAAGTTTACTGGTCGTAAAATCGGTCATCCCAACACCTTTGGCAATTGAGGCACCGGTCGGCGGCATTATTTGCATTATTCCGAGCGCTCCAACCGGAGATCGAGCGTCAGGATTGAAGCCGGACTCAAGCATTGCGATCCCAGCGATTAAAAAAGGATCTTCGTTGTACTCTTTAGCCCATTTTTTAATATA
>CAZVFH010000035.1:0-8087 GCA_964626415.1 uncultured Candidatus Saccharibacteria bacterium | reverse complement strand
AACTTGATAAACTTGATAAACTTTATAACTCAATATGCTTGTTTGGAATTTCCCAATTTGGGGGAATTTTTTTGTTTTTTTGTTTAACATTTTCAGATTCGGAACCTACCCCCACCTCGTAGGTGTCGGAGATGGTGTTATTGTTGATTAATTGCGAAATTCCCTGATCGGAAAAATTGTCATGTCCGACTTTTTCTCGCTTGTCAAAATAGTTTTCAATTATTTCAGTCGAGTCGGAGAAAGTGCGAGTATTTTTTTCAGTCAAGCAAGCTAAAGCTTGTTCTCCATTGTTAGGAATAGTCGAAGCTTGTTCTCCAATAGAACGAGGAGTCCAACCTTTAGGTTGTTTCTGGAAGCAAGCTAAAGCTTGTTCTCCGTTAGGGAGAGCCGAAGCTTGTTCTCCGTCTTGCTGGAGTCCACGCTTTCCTGCCCCTCGTAGCTCAAAGAGCGAAGTGGGGAGCGTGCTTAATGATATCCTGACTTTTGCCGGCTTAAATGCCGATTTAACTCGCAAAGTAATATTTTCACTTAAAATATATCCTGTCTTTTCAACTAAGATTTTGTAATATCCTTTCGGAAGTGCAAGTGAAAATTTTCCATGCTCATCAGAGACAATGGTTTTTACCAACTTGCCGCTGGTCTCAGAGAGAACTCGAACAATTGCCAAATCAACCGCTTTTCCACTTTCCCTGTCATAAACAAACCCAAATGATCGACCATCAGTTATGAGCATCTTAATAAAAATCCAAAATAAGCAAAAAGTGTAAAGAGAAAAGATAGTGTAGTTGTAAGTTGATTTTACTTGATAGAGGACGACGGCGGAAATTATCAAGCCAAAGATCAAAACTGGCAAGTTAATTACCCGCAAAAATTTAGAAAACTTTTCAATTGCAAATAATTTTCCAGCCGATTGTATATTGCCAACTACTGGTATCGCCTTGTCAAACAACATTTCACTTTCACTTGGACGGAAAATCTCACCGGCAAAGTAATTTTGGTCATAAGCCAGTGCAGATGATACTAAAAAGTTTTTATGTAAAATTATAATTCCTGCTGTGTTAATTTCTAGTATATATTCTTCACCCGGTGGTGTTTCCAACCCAATCCGACCTCGTAGGTCGGATTTTACGGTTTTGATTAAGCGATTGTCACGCTTTCGAAATAGTGAGATTAAGATGTCGGGAACAACGAGTCCACTCGAAGCATTATAGACAATTCCGACTTTGTGTTTTTTTTCTTTGCCTTTGGCAAAAAGATAAAACAAATTTCGGATAAAATTAGAAACTAGCGCCCAATTTTCCGGATTTACAAGTGCAAGCAAAAGAGCAATTAAGAGCGGAATAATAATCGCTAAATTCGCCGGTAAATTTGGAAAGCAAAGATCACCAATGCAAAGCGGTTCAATTGTTCCGCCAACGCAAAGTGGTCCGACACAATCCGGTTTCGGTTTCGGTGGCAGGCAACTTTCACCCTCGCATGGTTGACAATCATCGCCAACACAACTTTCGCAGTAGTCGGGATCTGTGCAGTCACACTCCTGACCAATACATCTACACTTATTACCAACACACTCACAATCATCACCAATACACGGTGGCGGCGGAGGGGAAACAAGGCCGGTTATTTCAAACTCTTTTGAAGTATCATAAGCGTAAAAAGTTGTTCCACTTGATTCTTGACCGGGAGTAAATGACTGCGGTGAGCTTGATTTTAAGTAATGAACCCGAACCAAAATTTTACTATGTTTTGAAAAATAACCGATATAGTCGGGAATTTGCCAACTGGTTTGTGACTCAACCCAAGTGTTGCCATTCACGAGACGAGCGTTCTGTGAGATATCAATATCATCTAAAATTTTTGTAAAAGTTATGCCATCAAGTGATAAATAAGCGTCAGCGTAAATGTAGTTCGTTTTTTTGCTTACAATTTGGTTGATATAGCTCACAAGAAATCCGGGATAAAATTTATACTTGATTAAGATATTTTGGGTCAGTGAGTAAATTTCTCCACCCTCGGGGTTTAGAACGATCAAATCCATTAGAGAGACATCGCAAACGCCAGCATCACCGGGTTGATAGCCGGGTGGGCAGATTAATGGCGGAGTTGTCGGGCAAGCAGGGCAAGATCCACCACAATCAACCCCGGTTTCGCTTCCATTCTGAACTCCGTCAGAGCAAGTTGAGGTTGGAGTTGGAGTTGTTACGGTTATTGTTGCTATTGCGTTTCCGCCACAATTTGAAGTTACCGAAACGGTATATGTTCCGGGTAGGGCTGGTGCGGTATATGTCACCGAAAATCCGGAGCCGGTTATCGCTCCACCGCTTGCAGACCAAGAAAAAGTTGGATTTGGCATCGGCGCTCCGCCAACCGCCAGCGAAGCGGCGGAAAAAGTCGCTTGTCCGCCGGTTGCAAGAGAGGTAGAAGTTGGTGAAATGGTGACTTTGTCAAAATTATCGCAAGTATCGTCGCGAGTGTAGTAAATTGTATAGTCGTGAAGAGTTGGTGTTTGCGCCGCGTCAGTTGTCGTCAAAGTTGTTAGAACTTGCATATATCTGTGGCTTGAATCGGCAGATAATGCCGACAAGTCAAGATCAGATCCTGAATATTCCTGTTTTGCCGTCCAAGCATCCCAAGCGCTAGCTCCATCACCAGAGCGGAATTGATATTCAATTTTAGTCGCCGCATTCCCCCCACCCTGATCACGATCCGTCTCCGTCGCCTTAAAAGAGTCCCAGCTCTGAAGTGTGCTCGTGCCATCAATCTGCGTAACGGCAGAGGTGTGGGTGGCAACACCACCAGCTTCAAAACCTTGGGCTTCATACAATCTGGCAGTGAGCGAACCAGCCCCCACATTACTATAGAGGTATCTAATATATCTTGCAGATGCTGAACCAGTACGTTCTTTCCAACCCTTGGAACCATCGAGCGGAAAAACAGCACCGTAACTTGAAAAATCCACACCATTTGTGCTTGTAAGGAAGGTTAAAGAAACAGAAACAGGGCTTGCAAGTAAGGAGTAATCAACTAGCGCATTGATTTTAGTAATAGTTTTATTTTCACCGAGATCGATCTGCCAATAACCAGAGTCGCCAAAACCTGAAATTGTGTCATACCAATAAGTATATTCGTCCACATCGATTGCTTTTGATTTTTCAGAATCATTTGCGGTAACACTAACCATACTCGGTTCATTTTGATAAATTGCTAAATATCCTATCTGAGTGCTGGAATAATCTTGGATTTTTATATCTCCTGGTACCGATGTCGAATCGATATTTGTTCGCACCCCCAATTCCCATTCAGCTTCTAGATCAATTTTGGTAGTTGAGCTTGCTGCTTTTGTGTTTAGTTGATTATTGTTGTTATTATACATAATTAACTGAACAACAATAGCCATTACAATAAAAAAAAGGGATATGATCAATATTTTAAACGAATTATTTAGTTTATTAAATTTATTGATCATATAGATTACAAATAATTAGATATGTTTGTTTCAAATATCCCTTTACAATAATTATATATCATAAAACCAAAGCGTGCCAGTCGAAGATTCGACTGGCACGCGGCTCGGCTGTGGCTAGGCCACGACCCAAATCCACAGCACTTCTACCCCCTTGTGACTCATTTCTTGGCGTTGGTCTGTAACCCCAGACCAAAGGCGAGGGATTGTGCAAGACCACTCTGGCAAGACAGTACTTTCCCGCCAGATACGACGACGGACCACTGCCCAGCCGATACAGCACTACTGTTGCCGTTCCATGCAACAGTGTCAACGCCCTCGGTGACGACTTGTGGTAGATTTACCAACTCCTGCCGTCCGTCGTCAAGAACCCATAATGCAGGTTGGGGTCTCGAGAGTCCAATTGCGACTCTGCCAGCTGGATCCCGTGCCACAACCTGTGACAAGCGGTCTCCAACTCCTGCGAAGCTGTATGGTTTCCCCACCCCGACGAGGCGGGTGATGCCGGATTGCCGGAATGCATACTTGCCGTCACCCAGCCAGACATGATCGTCAGGTGGGAAGGAAAACTCCAATTGGTTTTGGAGTCGCCCGGCAGCGGTGAAAAGACGGACGAATCGTCGTGGGGAGATCGCCACGGTGATGATGCCGGCGATGTGATCGCGGGGGATCGGTTTGAGACCGTCCCGATTATCACGAGACCACTCGGAGTTATCGCCCTCATACATCACCAGTCCGTCAGCAGTAAAGCCGGAAACGCGCTTCACCCACTGTTGTCCCGGCATCCACCACATCCACGCTGGCTTGTCCGCTGGTACGAAGCGGATGATCTGCCCGACTTCTGTGGGCTGTGAACCCCAGTTAGTCAGATAGATCCATCCAACGTAGTTCATGCTGGGCCCGTTGTTGACACAGAACCCAGCGATATACATCACCGCCATTACGCAGGCAATGATGATAGCGACCTTTCGAAGCCACTTCCAGTCAACCGAAGCAGACAGGAAGTTTTGTCGGGTGCCTGTTTTGGCGACAGGCACGCCGGCTTTCAGTGTGTCTTGTGCCATTTCAGGCACCTCCTGCGGCGGACGCCGCGTTGTTGTGATTGTGCTTCCAAATCATCACCCAAAAGGGTGCGATCTGGTCAGAAGGGTTTCATTAGCTGTCTTTAGTGGATTCCCGCCATTCCACCAAAGGCGGACAGGCGCGGGAATGACAGATAAAGAAATTTCTTCTAATCAGATCAATCCAACAAGCTAAAGCTTGTTCTCCAATGAATGGGGAGTGCAAGCTTCAGCTTGCTTTTAGAAACAACCTAAAGGTTGGACTCCACGATCATTTTACGCTTACATTATAGCAAATTTTTAGTGATTTGTCAATGGTGGAGATAAGATATTAATTCTTTTTCTTGTCTTTCTCAAAAGTTACTTTCACTATTTTCAGCAGTATTTCACAAAATTCTTCTGATTCAGTAACAATTTTTTTAACCTCAGAGCATGTGAATTCAGTGAATGTATCATAGTCAGCGTTTTGTCTATACTCTTGAGCATCACGAAACCATCTTCCAAATTTCAGTGGAATTGCTTCCTTTTTCTTCAAAAGTTCATTAAATTTATTTGAAGTACCAGAATGTGTTTTTGCAATAATTTCATTTAGCAAAAGATATGCTTTCACTAGATCAAATGCTGCATAATACGAACGGGAGACAGCTGAACGCAAAAAATTTGATTTTAAATCGCTTTTTGCCGATCGGATGTCTTCAATACTCCAGCTAATAAGATTTTCAATTTCTTTTTTATTGATGATCATTATTGGATTTTTAAATTTTTATTGCATCTTGATGTAAAGAATAGAAAAATGAAGTTTTGGGATTATTTCGCTTATTGTATTGTTGAATGTTGTAAATTTTAGAAGAAATTAACATTTGAAAATCATTTTTATATTCGTAATTATAAATGATATCATTAATTTTTGTTCTAACTTGTGAGTTATTTTCACTTGTTAATATCAGCAAATCCATATCTGATTCATCGTGAAAATCGCCTCTGGCTCGTGAGCCATACAAAATAACGGAGATTAGTTTATCCCCAAGTTTTGCTTTTAACTCTTTCTTGATTTGTTTTGCAATTTTTAGATCTTTTTCGCTCATAATGTAATTATATCATCATTGAGAACAATATTGTGAGTTGCCATTTTCAGGCACCTCCGATGCGGCGGATGCCGCTTGTGTATTTGCAGCCAAATCCCACGCCACAGGCGTACGATCTGGTCAGAAGGGTTTGTTTTATTCAAGCAAACCTCTTTTGAACAGATCAGTATCCGATCTCTGATAAGCCACCGTAATCCGACCTCGTAGGTCGGATTATTCGGTCTGTTGTGATGCAACCAGATCCCACCTTGAAAGGCACGATCCGGTCAGAGAAATTCCATATTTCTTATGACTTCATGTTTTTTATGAAACTGTCTCTACCCGGATCAACCCCTCATCCCACACCCCGGGGGTGGAAGTTGCAACCACGGAAGCAAGCTGAAGCTTGTTCTCCAAAGAACGGAGTGCAAACTTCAGTTTGCTTCATACAACACGCTAAAGCGTGAGCTCTATGTATTCGGAGCACAAGCTTTAGCTTGCTTTCAGAAGCAACCTAGAGGTTGGACTCCATATTACGCTCCCATTATAGCAAATTTTTTACGATTTGTCAATGGTGAAAATTATAATTATTCGCTTTCTTCCAAATATTTTTTCACCTCTTCGACAAATTCTTTTGCTTGGTTGTACGCTTCCTTGGCGTCAGAAATATTTATATTCGCCTTAAATTTGTAATCGGCTTCCTCGCGCTCTTTTTCCATTCGTTTAATCAGAGTTGAATATTTTTTATCAATTTTGCCGGTTTTGATGAAAATTTCAGAAAATTTTGCAATCGCGCCACTTTGGGTTTTGGCGACTGTTTTTTCAAGTTCCAACATTCCCCTTATGATATCGAAAACAGCGTAATATGACCTTGAAACTGAATCAGCATAACCCTCCAATTTTATTGATGCTTCTGCAATCTCTAGCCGTTTTTCGGCAGTCAAAAACATTTCCTTTATTATTTCATGCTTTCTCATAATAATATTCCCTCTCTCTCAACCTCCCTTAAAAAGTTTAAGTTTTTATATTTTAAATATTCTTTAATTTCGTAAGTGATTGGCGAAAGATAAATGCCTTTGTCCATATATTTAACTGTCAAGCTAGCAATAGTTTCATTTTCTGGGCTAGCAAAGTTGAATTTCTTTTTTGTCACAAGAAGCAAATCCATATCTGAATCTTTTTTTGCCGTCCCTTTGGCGCGCGAGCCATATAAAATCACGGAGATTAGTTTGTCTCCCAATTTTTGTTTTAACTCTTTCTTGATTTGTTTTGCTATTTGTAGGTCTTTGTCGCTCATAATGTAATTATATCATCATTGAGAACAATATTGTGAATGTGCCATTTCAGGCACCTCCTGCGGCCGATGCCGCTTGTGTGTTGCAGCCAAATCCCGCTTTATCAGGCGCGATCTGGTCAGGCGATATTTTCAACTTTTTTGTTAACTTTTTACAATCAATTTTTGTTAAAAATATTGCCCGAACAGATCAATATTTTTCTAAAAATTCTTTCGGCGAGACAATTGTTATTTTTGTAAATTTTTCTTTAATCTTTCTATTATTGATATGTTTTTTGTCCAATGTCAGGAGAAAACCGCATTTGCAAAGAGTTGCTCCGGCTAAAACATGGGCATCTTTTTTTTCAACATATTTTTTATAGGGTTTGATTTCTCGTTCTGTAATTTCACTTCTGACAATAAATTTATAGTCGGTTATAAAATTTTCTATTGATGTATTGGTTTTTTTATTAAACTTCAAAAGATTTTTTTCCAATTCTCTGATGACTGTTTGTGTAGTAAACCTTGTGATTTTTTCTTGTTTAACTAGATTGCAAACTATGTTTGAGCCGCCGGTCGGACTGTAAATCGCTGAAAATAAAACTGATGCATCAAAGAAAACTTTATTCATTTAACTTGTTCTTATTTGGTCATCGGTAATAAAATTCTCAAGTTCTTTTTGGGAATAGATACGATAAGATACCGACTTGTTAGCCGGTTCTATAATTAACGAATCGCCGTCTTTTCTTGCCTTGACTAAATTGCCTGCATCGATACTTAACGCAACACGCCATTTTTTTGGAATGGTTATCATTCCTTTTCCAAGAACTTTTATCCATTCCTCATTTGTTTTTGTCGCTGATTTCATTTTTCTTTTAATAAATTAATAATTCCAACTATTCATATTGTAGAATTTCCAATTGTTGTTGTCAATAGGGTATAATAAAGATATTAATATTAAAAAATGCCGGCATCAAATACAAGTGGCCAAAAACCAGCGGGAGGATATTTTTAAGTAACAAAAAGATAAATTCACAAGAAGGTGATTTTCATATTCATATTGTCCGTAGGGGAACAAAGCAATATGAAAAGTTTATAAGATTCAGAGACATTTTGCGCCAAAATAGTTTAGTCACTAAAGGATACAAAAAAGAGAAGTTTCAAGCACTAAAAAGGTCGGCTGATAATCGTTTTCATTATAAACATTTAAAAGGATTTTTTATCGA
>CAZVFH010000034.1:0-8417 GCA_964626415.1 uncultured Candidatus Saccharibacteria bacterium | reverse complement strand
TTTTTAACCCTTTATTTTAACCTAGAAAAATTGCATTTCAAAACAGAATCTCCGAGGCAGAACTCTAGGGGTTTCCGAACCCCGAAAGCGGTGTCCGCACCGCAGAAGGAGACGGTCGTATGCCAGAAAAGGTGGCCTCAGAAGAAAAGACCCTCATCGTGCGTCAGTTGCTGAAGTCACTGTGTGACAACCCCCCAGCTGGCAACTCGGTCTTCTCGCGCCTCGCGCGTGAATTGACCCAGTTCAGTTGCGGGGTGATCAAGTTTGGCCCCGAGGAGCGGATTCAGGGTTGTGTGTTGCCAATCGGAGCGCAGGTGATCGGGGGTCCTCTCAACCGCCATGCACTTTACCTCCTGCGGGAGAACGCGGAGGTTACGATTCTGGAGCTCGACTCAGTCGATCTTCCCCCCGGTGGTGAGTGGTTTGCAGCGGTGAAGTGGGACATGGGGGTACAGACCGAGACACGGACGGAGGAGGAAGTTAACATCCTCCTGTATGGGATCAAACAAATTGTGCTTTCGGAGAAGCAAAAGTCGATAGCGCAGGGGGACATCATCGACAGCATGATGTGCTTGCTTCTCGCGTGCAGCTAGCACTTGGACTTGTTCTCTGGTCGGGCCCGAAGTTGGGTTCGGCCGTTTTTTTTTGCTCCGATTTTTGCTAAAATCAAGATATGGACAAGGAAAAGTTTCAAAAAAAGTTGACGGAAATTGGGGAGTCGTTGAAAATTGGCGAAAAAAAGTCCCAAATTTCCGAAATTGAGGCCGAAATGCAATCGGTGAATTTTTGGAACGATGCGGAAAATTCTGGCAAAAAAGTTGGGGAATTAAAGCGGCTAAAATCAGAAGTTGAAAAATTTGATGATCTTCTAGCGCTTTCGGAACTTGCCGATGAAAATGATTTTCCCGCACTGGAAAAAGAGATTTCAGAATTGGAAACGTTGACTTATTTTTCCGGAAAGTATGACAGTCACTCGGCAATTATCAACTTTTACGCCGGTGCCGGCGGAGACGATGCGCAGGATTGGACTGAGATGCTGATGCGAATGTATTTGCGCTGGGCGGAGAATAATAATTTGCAAACAAAAATCCTCATGCAGTCACATGGCGGAATTGCCGGAATTAAATCAGCAACACTGGAAATTGATGGCGACTACATTTATGGCAAATTAAAAAAAGAATCTGGAGTTCATCGTTTGGTTCGCCAATCGCCATTTAATGCCAAGTCACTTCGCCAGACATCATTTTCACTTGTCGAAATGATGCCAAAAATCGAAAAAGAGGATAAAATCGAAATTCCGGAGGGTGATTTGAAAATTGAAACATTCCGCTCTGGGGGGCACGGCGGTCAATCAGTGAATACTACTGATTCAGCGGTTCGGATTATCCATATCCCAACTGGAATTTCTGCAATTTGTCAAAACGAGCGGTCGCAACTTCAAAACAAGGAGTCGGCAAAAAGTGTTCTTTTCTCTCGATTGGCAAAATTAGCAGAAGACCAGCACAAAGAAAAAATTGCCGAAATTAGTGGTGAGCAGGCGGAACCGGAGTGGGGAAGTCAGATTCGCTCGTATATACTTCATCCATACAAATTAGTTAAAGACCACCGAACGGAATTTTCCTCCACTGATCCGGAGGCAGTGCTGGGGGGAGGGATTGAGGGATTTTTAGAAGCAAAAATGAGAAAATAGAACATTCTAACACTGACTCAACTGCACTGACTTAACACTGACAAATTTTGAAGTAAAAACTACCACAGATCTATTTTCACTGATAAACACAGATGATTCTATCAGTGACGATCTGTGGTGATAGATCAGTGAGAGTTTATACTTCCTTTTTTGATTTGTAATTTCGTAATTTAGTTTTATTCGTAATCCGTAGGGGAAAATGCAATCCACCCAATTAAAACATTATTTTATCACCGCAGGCAAGTTTGTTGATTTTTCAGTTCTTGCCAATTACAAATTGACAATAATTTTGTTTCTGGCAGTGATTTTTTTAGCATATATTTGCGATTATTTTCTTTCGCAAAGTATATTCGGTCGCGGTTATCGCTATTTCTTGGCACCCGGAGTTATCGTTCATGAATTTGCTCATGGATTTGCTTGTCTTTTCACTGGCGCAAAGGTGACAGAGATGGCGCTTTTTGAAAAAGAGGGCGGGCATGTTAAACATTTAAAATCAAAAATTCCGATTTTCGGTCAATTAATAATTGCTCTCGCGCCACTTGTCGCCGGGATATTTATCATATACTTTGTTTCTATTCGTTTTGACTTTTTCGATATTGATCTCTCAAAATACGGCTATTCAGTCAAAGGAGCAATATCAACATCAATTGATTTTTTAAAAAATTTACCGCATTTTTCTCTTAAAAATTGGGTATTATTTTATCTTTTGATTTCGATTGCAGTAACAATGCTCCCAAGCCGTAAGGATATCACATCGGCGCTGGTATCTATTATCATCGTTACTTTTGGGATATTTCTCGCCTTAAAGTATATTCCAATTGCTTTACCAGTATATTCTCTGAATTTGCTTTTATTTTCGACCGTCGGAATCTTGATTATTTTTGCTGTTTTTAGTATAGTTGTATTTGCATTGACAAATGTTTTTAGAAGGTAAAGGAGTTAAAATGGTTGATTTTGGAAAAATGAAAGATCTTTACAAATTGCAAAAACAAGCACGAGAAATCCAAAAAGAGTTAAAAGATACGGAAATTGAAGCCAAGAGCAATGATGGCTGGGTTACAGTTGTTTTTAATGGCGAACAACACATGACTGAATTTTCGCTTTCAGAAGAAGCGCTAAAACCGGAAAACAAGCGTGAACTTGAAAAGCAAATAAAAAATACGGTTTCGCAAGCAATTTCCCGCTCACAAGCATTAGCAGCGGAAAAAATGAAGGATGTGATGGGTGGTCTAAATTTACCTGGAATGTAAATTTAGACAAGTTTATAAAGTTACAAGTTTGTAAAGTAAAAAGATATATGGAATTTATTTAATGGATATTTGTTTTCATTCAACTTTAAAAACTTTATGAACTTTACAAACTTTTAACCAAAGTTATGAAATTATTGGTTGGTCTTGGGAATCCTGGGAAAAATTATCAAGGAACACGACACAATGTCGGGTTTGATTTTGTTGATCAACTTGTCAAGGACAAAAGATTGGCGCCAGTTGATAGGAAAATAGTATTTACTTTTAATAAGAAATATAATGCTGAAATTGCCGAAGTGCAGGTTGCTGGACTTCGACGAGCTCAGTCGAGTCGTGAAAAGTTAATATTTGCAAAGCCACAAACATTTATGAATTTGTCCGGCAACGCGGTAAAAAAAATTGTCGATTTTTACAAAATTGAACTTTGTGATATTTTGGTTGTTTGTGATGATCTGGATTTGCCAATCGGCAGTTGTCGAATCCGACATAGCGGAAGCAGCGGCGGACACAACGGCGTAACTGATATTATCGAAAAGTTGGGGAGTGATCAATTTTCTCGTTTGCGAATCGGCGTTGCTGAACATATTATTGGCTCTCTTGAAAGTGATACTATTCAAGAAAAACCTGAGTCGCAAATTTATGTCCTTGCGAGTTTTCAAAAACGCGAAAGACCAATCGTTGACAAAATAATAAAAAGTGCGGTAGAATATATTGTTGAACATTTTGTTGAAGGCAGAGAGATATCGGCAACAACGTTAGAAATTTAAAATTTTCATCTATGGATAACTAATTTAGCTAAATAACTAATGACGAATATATTTCTATTTGTTATTAGTCATTTGGACTTTTCGTTATCCATTGGTGGTTGCAATAAAGGAGAATTATGAATCAAAGAGTAGTTGAAATGGGTTCAGAGGAGATTATTGACGAGAGTACAGTAAAAAAAGAAGTTGAGGAGGCGAAAAAAGAGATTGCCAAAGATGAAGTTGAAACGGAAGGCGAGAAAACTGAAAAGAAAAAACCGAAAATTGGAAAGAAGCATTTGCGTGGCAAAAAGTATATTCTACAAAACAATAAAATTGATAGAGAAAAAGTATATTCTTGCGATGATGCAGTTGATTTGGTAATCAAAACAGCGAAAGTCAAATTTGATGCAACGATTGAACTTCATGCTCGACTTTCAGTTGACGGAATTCGCGGCACTTTATCTTTACCGGCCGGCGCAGCAAAAGAAAAAAAAGTTGTCGAAGTAACAGAAAAAAATATTGATGAATTTATTGCCAAAACAAAATCAAGCGAGTTTGATTTTGATATTTTGGTTGCAACGCCACAAGTTATGCCAAAATTGGCACAAGTTGCTAAAATTCTAGGGCCGAAAGGTCTTATGCCTTCGCTAAAATCAGGAACTGTCGTCGAAGATACTGCCGTCGCTATCGCTGAAATCAAATCGGGAAAAATTGAATATAAACAGGATGAAAAGAAAAATCTCCATCTTGCGATTGCCAAAGTTTCTTTCGGCAAAGATAAAATTGCCGAAAATCTGAATACGGTTTTAAAAGTCCTGCCAAAAAATAAAGTCGTTTCACTCTTCCTGACTTCGACAATGGGTCCGAGTGTAAAAATGGAAATACCGAAATAAAAAATTCTCACCAAAAATTAATCTGTTACTATTTGCTATCATTTGCGAATTGTAACAGATTTTTTGATTTTAGAGTATTTTTGTGGTATATTCTTATTAGAAATCCGAGGGAGGTGCTGGTATGTCCAGTGAGGTTTTTCACAGAATTGTTGCTAAAATGGCTGAACTTCATCCAAAAAGATTAATTCCCGATCGTTACGACGATTTTCAACAACCTCGACGCAAAAGACGAGCACTTCAACAATTTATTATCGAACTGATTGAGTCAAATGAAAGGTTTTTTGTTGATGATTTTGCTAAACTGGAAATTTTGTTCAAGTTAAATCTTTGGCTTGAAACTTATGGTCGCGGAGTACAGCGCTGGGGATCAAGGGAGGTTTTTTACCGAGTTGCTGTTGAGGCCCAAAATGAATCGGTTTGTCGTGCGCTTGAATTTTGGCTTAAGCGCCAGCCGTTAATTATCGAAGAGGTTCGCATCTACTGCGGCAGAGAGTTTGTTTGGAATGGAAAAAATGTTTGTTGTACGAGTTTCAATGACCGAAAACAGTATATTACGATTATTTATCCCAAAACCGATCAACCTCATACGCGAATTAAATGGTCCGAGTTCCCAGATCCCCAATAAGGGGATTTTTTCTTGACAAATAAAAAATGCTTTGATAAGATAAAAATGTTCCCACTTCGCCCAACTTCGCTCTATTGAGCTACGCCGGGCTACGCGGGATCTTAATTCCAAAGACCGTCGGCATCCCACTTCGTCCCGATGAATCGAGACTTCGCGGGATAAACAATTAAGTCCGGCGCAGGAAGGCCAAATGCCTTTTTGAATATGTCGGCGGAAAAGCCGGCGTTTTTTGATAAATTATAACTGAAATTCTAACACTGACTTAATTACACTGACTTTACATTGACAAATGATTCGTAATTTTGTAATTTCGTTTAATTTGTAATTTTGTAGGGATTTTATGACAAAGGAATAAAATGGCGAAGACAAGAGCACAAAAAGAGGAGATTTTAGAAAAAATCTCTCAAAACCTAAAAGGCAAGAAAAGCGTAATTGTTGGCTATTCCGGACTTGCGGTTAAAGAGATGGAGAAGTTGCGCAATTCTTTGGAGGAAAAAGGCGTCGGTTTTTTTGTGGTAAAAAATACTTTGGTAAAAATTGCCTTGAAAGGTGAAAAAATAACTATTGACGACGAAATTTTGGAAAAACCAATAGCGATGGCATTTTCAAACGATGAAGTTGCTTCAGCCAAAGAAATTAAAAATTTCAGCAAAGAGCATGAAAAGTTAGAGATATACGGCGGAATTATTGAAAATCAATTTGTTCCAACCTCGACAATTTCTGCTTTAGCACTTTTACCAAGTCGCGAAGAGTTGATTGCCAAAATTGTTGGCACAATTGCCGCACCGCTTTCTGGCTTTGTCAATGTACTTTCGGGAAATATTCGCGGTTTGGTTTCGGTTTTAAACCAATATCAATTAAGTAAAAAATAAATTGTAGTAAAAACTTCCACTGATTGATTGTCACAGATTCGCACTGATGAATTAATCTGTGAAAATCAGTGACATTAGATCTGTGAGAGTTTATACTTCCTAATTAAATAAGGAGTATTATGGCAGATGAAAAAGTAGAGGAAAAAATTTCTTCCTCCGCTAAAGCTACGGCGGACATGGAAAAAGCTGAAGTCGTAGCCGATGCGGCAGTCGAAGGAGTAGAAAAAGTCCCGACGAGCGAAGCTGTCGGGATCCCGACTGAAAATGTCGGAACAAAAGAAGTTGTCGAAGAAGTCAAAGAAGAAGTGAAAGAAGTTAAAGAAGAAAAGTCCGCCTCCACTGAAGTTACGGCGGACAAGCCAGCCCCATCTGGAAAGTTTAAAGAATTGATCAAGCAGATTGAAAATCTTTCAGTCCTTGAGCTTTCCGAATTGGTTAAAGCGCTTGAAGACCGTTTTGGTGTTTCTGCCATCGCGCCGATGGCTGTCGGAGTTACTACTCCAGCCGCTGGTGGCGGGGAAGTTGCCGAAGAAAAAACATCATTTGATGTCATTTTAGCGTCGTCTGGCGACAAAAAGATTCAAGTAATTAAAGTTGTCCGCGAAATTAAGCCGGATCTTGGTCTAAAAGAAGCAAAGGACTTAGTTGAAGCCGCCCCAAAAGAAATTCTAAAAGGCGCAAAAAAAGAAGACGCTGAAAATGCAAAGAAAAAACTTGAAGAAGCAGGAGCAACGGTTGAACTTAAATAAATCGTGTTTTATCATCAAAAAGAGCTCGACTTACAGGGCTCTTTTTGGTAAAATTGGGTAAAATTTAAAATGTAAAGATCAAAAATCAAAATGACAATTATAAATGATAAAATGATTCGGGTGATGAAATTTCTAATCTTTACATTTTCATTTTGCATTTTGATTTTTAAATTTTGAATTACAAATCATGGACTTTGAAATATTAAAAAAATCAGAAAGCTCGTCACTCCGTCGAGGTGTTATCAGCACCTATTGCGGTAACATTGACACTCCCGTCTTTATGCCGGTTGGCACTGTTGGTACCGTAAAATCAGTTGCGCCATGGGAACTGCGTGAACTTGGCGCAGAGATAATTTTAGGCAACACCTATCATCTTTTTTTGCGTCCGGGAGAGAAATTAATTGAAAAATTTGGTGGGCTTTCGAAATGGTCTGGTTGGGGTGGACCGATATTAACTGACTCGGGTGGATATCAGGTTTTCTCCCTTCGGGAGAAAAAAATCAAAAATCCCTGCCTTGCCGGCAGGCAGGAAAAATCAAAAATCAAAATAAAGGAAAAAGATTTATTTGATAATTCAGAATTAGTAAAAATCACCGATGATGGCGTTGAGTTTAAGTCGTATCTTGATGGCACAAAACATTTTTTTACTCCGGAAAAAGTTATTGATATTCAACTTGCTCTCGGATCCGATATTATCATGCCCCTTGATGTTTGTCCGTCGTCTATCGCCCACAGAGAAGAAATTGAAAATGCAGTGGAAATTTCAATAAAATGGCTAGTACGTTCTAAATTACATTTAGAACGCAAATTTCAAATCACAAGAAACAAATCACAAACAAATCTCAAATCCCTGCCTTGCCGGACTTCGGCGAGCTCAGTCGAGTCGCAGGCAGGTCAAACCTCAAATCTCAAACCTGCATTATTCGGAATTATACAAGGCGGAATCGACAAGAAATTAAGAAAATATTGTGCCGAAGAAATGATAAAATTGGATTTGCCTGGTTACGCAATTGGCGGATTGGCAGTCGGAGAAAGTCAAAAAGAGATGCTTGAGATGGTCGGATTTTTAGATAAAATACTACCGAAAAACAAACCAAGATATTTAATGGGGGTTGGCACCCCTGATGATATTTTGAAGGCGACAAAACTTGGTGTTGATATGTTTGATTGTGTTTTGCCAACGAGGATGGCGAGACACGGGACCGCGTATGTGAAGTTAAAAGTTAAAAGTCAAAAGTCAAAAGTTGATGGAAGATATTTATTTGAAGAAATCAATTTATTAAATTCAAAATTTCGAGAAGATAAAAATCTAATAGATAAAAATTGTCAGTGCCCAACTTGTCGAGCACCTCAAAAATCCAATAGTTTTTGCGAGATCCCCCGAAGCGAAGCGGAGGGGGACAAAAATAATTTTTCTTTGGCTTATCTTTCACATTTGATCCGTGAAAAGGAGATTTTGGGCGTTCGGCTTCTCACTTTGCATAATCTACATCTTTATCTAAATTTAATGAAAGAAATTAGAGAGTCAATTTGACAACTTATGTATAAGTATCAGCGATTGTTTTGACATTGGCATCTTTTAAAATGGATGCTGA
>CAZVFH010000033.1:7475-8710 GCA_964626415.1 uncultured Candidatus Saccharibacteria bacterium | reverse complement strand
CGAGATGTTTTGGCTTCGGTTCGCAAACAACGGGTGCAGATTATTTTGCCTTCAACTTTTTGCAGATTTGGGCGAAATAGCCGTTTTGTGTGCCTTTGAGAGTGAGAGACATTTGAACCGGATGTTTTTGATTTTTGACAAATTGAACAAATCATGGGAAATTTTGAATTTTTAACTTTAAATTGCTATGATGCTTTTATAGCTTAGCAAAATTATTGGGGAAAATCAAGAGCCAGACAAAAAAACTCCGCCTACACTGGGCAGGACGGAGGTTCGGTCGGCAGGTTCATTCGAGGGGGTGCTGGGGGCAGGGGGAGGGAGCCCCATGAAATTCCCTGTCGACCAATTTTATCATATCAGACCAATTTTGTTTGTCAAGAGGGGGTAAAATCAAATTTCTAATTTCTAATTTCTAAATCCTAAATAATTTTAAATTTTCGAATATTCAAAGCTCAGAAATCATTTAGACATTTGATCATTTGGTTTTAGAATTTGTTTAGAAATTAGAAATTAGACATTAGAAATTTTCATTATGTTATTACTCTCACTTCTACAATCCCCATTTTACGCGATCATCGCCATAATCGGTCTGCTTTTTGCGATTACGATTCATGAGTATGCTCATGCATGGATGGCGAATCGTTTGGGGGATCCGACGGCGAAAAATTTAGGTCGTCTGACCTTAAATCCGATCTCGCATCTTGATCCGCTCGGGACATTATTTCTTTTAATTGCCGGGTTTGGCTGGGGAAAACCAGTGCCGTACAATCCAAGTAATTTAAAAAATGATTCAGATGAAATTAAAGTTGCTCTTGCCGGTGTTGCGGCAAATTTTCTTTTTGCCTTAATTTTGGGGATTCCGTTGCGAATAGCGACACTTTCCGGTATTACAATTGATACGAATTTATCGCTTTCTGCCTTGGCGTTAATACTTGAAATGAATTTAGTTTTAATCGCTTTCAACTTAATTCCGATTCCGCCGCTTGACGGCTCAAAATTGGTTTTTCCTTTTATCTCTTTTAATGTTCGCTTGTCTTACGAGCGAATCGGCCCGATGATTTTATTTGCAATTATTATCGCCAGCAACTTTTTCGGCTCTCCGCTTTTGACCTATTATATGGATCCGGTAATCCGTTTTCTATCTTTTCTCGTTCGCGGAACATACACCTCAATATTCTAGCAAGCTAAAGCTTGGACTCCAAAGTAGGAATACAACAAGCTAAAGCTTGGACTCC
>CAZVFH010000033.1:0-7375 GCA_964626415.1 uncultured Candidatus Saccharibacteria bacterium | reverse complement strand
CAAGCTAAAGCTTGGACTCCAAAGTAGGAATACAACAAGCTAAAGCTTGGACTCCGGGTTTGGGGAGAACAAGCTTTAGCTTGTTTCTAAAGCAAACTAAAGTTTGCACACCCTGTTCTGTCGGAGTTCAAGCTTTAGCTTGCTAAAAATTATGAACAAAAAATATAAAGTTAATTATAAAAACCGTCCTCCTCACAAAGCGATTGAAAGCGGATATTATTTTATCACGGCGCGAACTCCAAAAGGTGAGTGGTTTTTGCGCCCGGATAAATACAAAAAAATCCTTTTGGAAATAATTAAAGAAAAAGCAAAAAAGTTCTCCTTCCAATTGATTGCTTATGCAATTTTGCAAAATCACTATCATTTAATTGTTCATGTCAAAAATCCCGAGGATTTAAAAAAATTTGTCACCGAAGTAAATGGTGCAAGTTCAAAGAAGATAAACGATGCCGATTGTATGATTGGTAGAAAATTTTGGTGGAACTATTTTGAATCGTTTATAAAAAATGAGGCCGATTTTTTTTGCCATCTTAACTATATTCATCAAAACCCAATAAAACACAAAGTTTCTGATTGCCTGAGTTACAAATTTTCAAGTTATAATTCTTGGGAAAAAATTAAAGGAAAGGATTATTTGGATGATTGCTTCGCCAAATATCCGATTGTTGATTTTGCGGTTTTTAATGATGATTTTGAAGCAAGCTAAAGCTTGAACTCCGAATGATTGTGGAGTGCAAGCTTTAGCTTGTTTCTGATAAGCAAACTAAAGTTTGCACTCCGAGTGTGTGGAGTCCACGCTTTAGCGTGTTTCGCCTTCAACTGGAGGACAAGCTTTAGCTTGCTGTATATGGGACTATATTCTGGCGTGAATTTACTCCCTTAGAGACCACTATTTAGAGTGCTTTTTTTTGATAAAAAAAAGGAGCCAAGCTGGGCTTGGCTCCGTGTCGAGCGTGATCTCGTGTCCTTTGCGCTGGGATTTTTCTCGGCGCGCGCTTGTTTGCGTGCGCTTTCCAATCTCAGCCAATTGTCTGCTTGCCAGCGGGACGGGCACGCCCCGCTGGCAAGGTGAATCGGCGCTAGTCGTCGTCGAACTCATCGAACGACAGCGTCGCCGGCGCGGGTGCTGTCGCGACCTCGATCATCGCCGTGATCTCCCCCTTCACCATCTCCGCCGCGTTGACGATGCCCTCGGCATTGCTCGCGGTGTCGGTCTCCTTGAGCTTGTCCCACGACGGGGGCTTGGCGGTAACGCCAAGCCCGACGGCCTCGCGGCGGGCCGCGATGGCCTCGCGGCCAATCTCGCGCGCCTGCTCGAGGGTGATCTCGGGTGCGGGCTCCTCGAGCTCGATGCCGAGGTCCTCCTCCGCCGGGGGCTCGGGAGCGGGCGCGGACTGTTGGAGGGCGAGCGCCTCGCGTAGCGCGTGTGTGGCCTCGGTCTCACCAGTGCCCGCGTCGCCGCAGGTGTGGATGGGCGCAACCGGTTCAGGCACCGGTTTGGGTGCCGGCTCATCCTTGGCGGGCGTCGTACTGGTCTTGGCGGCGAGGACGGTATCGAGAGCAGCGAACACTCTCTCAGTGTCGTCTCCAGCGAACTTCGCGCCCTGGTGGACGGCGACCTGCTTCATGGCAGCCGCCTTCTCAGCGCGCTCAACAACCACGCAGAAGCTCTCCCAGTTCAGACCGTTCAGTTCATCGTCCGCCACCAGCAGCTGCTCGAACTTCTCGACCATTGCGAGCGCCGCTTCGGCGCGCTCCCAGTCTTTCATGCCGTACGCGCTCTGGATCTCGTTGATCGCCGGGAGAGGGAAGCCGCTGACAAGGCGCTTGGCGGCAGCGACGATCTGATCCGAGACCCATGTGTGGGCCTCCACCAGTGTCGCCTTTTCCCATAGCTCCCATGCCATACTCGTGATGTACAAGTCGTCGCCCGGGCGATCGCTGATCCGGGCGTTCACTGGGATCAACGACCCCGGGTACGCGCACGCGTAGTCGGTCAGACACGCTCCCGGCGTGACCCAAGCAGACATACCCTGCTTGGTGTTGGGGTAGTCAAAGCAGTCAATGACCTGCTCGACAACCCCGTTGCCAACGAACACCCTCTGCCCATTGTGTCTGGACTTTGGGTCGTTCAGGATGGCGGTCGCCATCTTCACCGTGCGAAGCCACAGCTTCGCTGGTTTCAGGGGTTGCTTCTCTGTCCTTTCCTCCTGATTGCCGTTTGGTCCCTTGTCGTCTGATGCCATCTCTGGCACCTCCTTCTGGTTGTGTGTGTACATTGACTCTGTTAAAATCAGAAATCAATCGTGTAATGACATTATAGCATAAGAATAAAAAAATGTCAATACCTTGGCACTGACATTTGTTTTTGTGGAAAAAACTATTAGTGGATTCCCGCCTTCGCGGGAATGACGGGAAAAAAATAAGGAAATATTAGGGAAAAAAACTAAATCATAACGTAATCATTGGCGTCGAGAGTGTTGACAGTGATTTTGCCACCGAACCAGCTCGGTATTCGATTTTCGAACTCGTGCCTAGTTGTCGCATTGGCATGGATGCCAGCGATTTCTTCAGGCGCAATTGTCTCGATTGCGAGCTTTATCTCTGGTCGAGTGGCGTGTCCGCTGCAGTGGAGTTTGGGGCAAACTAACACTCTGTCGCCGCACTTTTCCTTGAAATTCTGATCCTTGTCATTCAAATGTTTCAAAAGTTTGGGTTCCATTTCAGTAACAACAATCTTGAAAATCTGATAGTTTCCCTCACTGTCCTTGAGTTCAGTCAACCGGGCAATCATCTGATTGACCTTGCTTTTGGTCCCCGGGATAATGCGGGTCGGGATAATCACAACAGTGTTCTTGTCGAACTTCAGGTGATCACTTTTGCCGTAGCTAGCTAAAGTCAGAGTTGCTGATGATTCAGCCATGCAACCACTGATAAGTGAAACCTTACTGTTCTCCTTGAACCCCTGCTGTAATCTTTTTCGGATAACTCCAAACTCTCGGCAAAAAAAGTTTATCGCGCTGTTCGGGCCACCAACAACATCGACTTTGCGATCGCCGATTTCGTTGGCAACTTGGGCAAACTGTGAATGCTCTTCTACATTCTTGGCAAAGTTGGCAAGGACAATTGGCTTCCCTTTGAATTCTGGTAGGTTGATGATTTCGCCGAATTCGTGGGCGACCGCCTGAAGCGTTGGCGCTTCTTTGCGGTTTGGGTAGCCGATAACATCAATCATCAAAAAGTCAATTCCTAAACTGCCAATGTTTGTCAATGTCTGAAAAGTTCTGTTCCATTCGATCTGGTCACGGAGATTGAAGCGGAAGTCGGTGAGATAGCAGATCCGCTTTCCATCAATTTCGACAACAAAGATGTAAGCGCCAGGGATTGAATGGTAAACTGGAAAGGCGTAGATCTTGAAATCACCAATCTGTTGTTCCGGCTGGAGCCGGCGAAATTCAACATTGCCAGCAAGTTCTGGGGAAATCATTTTGTCGACATTCTCGCGTTCGTTTAAGGCATAACCAATCTTGTTTCTGATCACAATTTCAGTTATCTCAGAGCAGTAAACCACTAGTGGATTGCCCTCGCGATATCCGCGAAGCTGAAGTAGCTTGACAATTGCCGCCATGTGATCGTCGTGCGCGTGGCTGATAAAAACCGCATCCAGCAGGTCGATATTGATGCCGTCAAAGTTAGGGAAAAGATTGTCAGATCCGGAAAAAATTGAATCTTCATCGTGAAAAAGTGCACCGCAATCGAGCATAATCATATGTCCGCCGGGAGCGGTAACTGTTTCGCAATTGTTGAGAATCTTCTGACCGCCACGATTGCGAATCATAACAGTTCGCTCGCGCTCCGGGAGCAAAAATTCTGATTTTCCGGTAATCTCAGCAAGCTGTGCAAAAAACCTTTCGTTTTCTTTCCGCTTTGGGCGACTCACTTAAAAAACACCCCTTCCTATGGGTTTGGGTTGTTTAGGTTCGACGAGGCGGAAAGTTAGAATTCCGACTCGTTATTGATATAATAGCGCAAAATTTGAGATTTGTCAAGGGCTCGGCGGTAAGAAAACCGCAATAACCAAGAAACAAGAAACAATGACCAAACAAATTTCAAACAACTATTGGTGGATTCCCGCCTTCGCGGGAATGACGGAAAGAAAAGCGGGAATGACGGAAAGAAAAGCGGGAATGACGGAAAAGAAGCGGGAATGACGGAAAGAAAAGTGTGAATAATAAGGGAAAAGATTATTCTGGCAACGATAATCCGGCATCAAGGATTTTTTTATTTCGAAGCTCAACTTCCTTTTGAAAGCATTCTTCGCAAAGAACATCGTCACTTTTCGGCTCAAAAGGAACTTCGGCTTTTTTCCGGCATTTTTTACAAGTTAACCAAAAAAGGGGATGCTTTTCCCGCAGTTGTTCTTTGTAAATCGCGGCGCATTTTTTACAACGCTTTGGTTCGTTTTGTAAGCCCTTATCGTAAAAAAATTTCTGTTCGCCGGCAGTCCACATAAATTTGTCGCCGCAATCTTTGCAAGGCATAACACGGTCTTCGAAAGTTGTCATAGTTGTAAGTTTTAAGTTGGTAAGTTGTAAGCAAAGTAGAAAATTCGAATATCGAAATACGAAATCCGAAACAATATCGAAATTCGAATTTCAGAAAATTCGAAACAGTTTTGTATTTGGGATTTTATTCATTCGGATTTGTTTCGTGCTTCGATATTCGGATTTCGGATTTTCCTAACTTTATTTTACCATCATTGCTATCAAAGTCAAAATCTGCTAAATTTCAAATAGATGGATAAAAGTAAGATAAAACCTGAACTTGGGAAGTCATACATATTTTTTGGTTCGGATGTAGAAAAAAGCAGAAAAGTTGTCATTGCGATGTCGGAAAAACTTGAAATTTCAAAATTTGATATCATTGAAATCGCTCCCGATGAAAACAAGGAAAATTCCAAAGGTGAAATCAGTATTTCCACTGTCAGAGAAGCAATTTCAAAAATTTCAACAACTGCCGGTTATGGCAGAGGAAAAATGTTGATAGTTAAAAATGCTGATCGCTTGGGAATTGCGGCGGCAAACGCACTTTTAAAAACCCTTGAAGAACCATCAAAAAATACTATAATTTGTTTGTTGTCAGCTGATAATGACTTGATTCCGACAATTGTTTCAAGGTGCCAGATTATTCGGGTTTTTGATTGTGTTGTCAAATCGAAAAATGCTTTTGTACCGAGGGGTGGCACTATCAAAGAGTTATTTTTTCTTGCTGATAATCTGTCAAAACTGGAGAATCCTGAAGCAGAAATTGATGGAATTATCGCTCATTTGCGAAACGAACTTATTGCTGACTCTTCGAAGCAAAACTTGTCTCGTCTAAAGATGGCATTCAGCGCAAAGAGAAATTTACGTATCACGACGAATAAAAAATTGGTGTTGGAGAATTTGATGATCGGTTTAAGCTAAAATAAAAGGAAGTAAAAACTCTCACTGATCTATTGTCGCAGATAAACACTGATGGATTCATTATCTGTGTCAATCAGTGACGACAGATCTGTGGAAGTTTTTACTTCAATTTAAGTCCGGATTATAATTTTCTAAAAATTAATCTAATGCCAAAGATAGCGATAAAAATTAAATCAACCGGCGAAATAATGCCAGCAGAAAAGGGCAAACTTGAACTAAAAGTTGGCGAGACGATTTTAGTTGAGCTTATGCAGTTTAAAGAAATTGCTGAAATTATTGATAGCGGTTTTTTAAAGGAGATAAAAAAAGAAGAGGGTGCTGATCAGCAAGAAGTCGAGATTATTCGCAAATTAACAGAAAGAGATATCGAAGAGCGCAAAAAGTTAAAGCGAAGCGCTCAAGAACTTCTGCCCGAGTGCCAGCGTAAAATTGAGCGCCACAAACTGCAAATGGAGCTACTTGATGCTGATTTATCCTTTGATGAAAAAAAATTAACTTTCTATTTTTCTGCTAAAGAAAGAGTTGATTTTCGGGCGCTGGTTTCTGATTTGGCCTCAACATTCAAAAAGATAATTCGTCTCCAACAAGTTGGTCCGCGAGAGGAAGCGCAATTGATCGGCGGTTGCGGCCGTTGCGGACAGGTGCTTTGTTGTCGGCGGTTTTTGCGTGGTGATCTTGACAAGTCAACAACAGAAATGGCGCAACTTCAGGGGTTGGCGATAATGGGACAAAATCGCTGTATCGGGTCTTGCGGAAAATTACTTTGTTGTCTTTCGTATGAGATGGAGGATTACGAAAAATTAGCCAAGGGGATGCCGGCTGTCGGCGATGAAATTAAAACAAAAGAGGGCAAAGGCAAGGTAATTTCGCAAAACATTCTTGCCCAAAAAATTATTGTTGAATCGCCAGACGGCAAAAGAACGGAGGTAGAGTGCTAGAAGTAGCGATTCTAACTTGTGTTGCAGCAATTTTTATCATTTTGGTTTATCGTTTTCCAAAGACAAAAAAGGACACACCTGACACAAAGAATTTTGCCGATGATATTTTGGGAGCCAAAGACATTCTTGAAGTTAATAGTTTAGAGGATAATTCCGCAAAGTCCATAAAGTCAATCGATGAGCTTGATCGTTATGAAAAAGATTTATCCTTGCTTTTGAAATCGGCTCGGGAAAAAATTGCCGATGGCAAATATGCGTCAGCCGAGGGACTTTTGATCGAGGCAATTTGCAAAGATCGCCATTGTGCTTGGGCATACGAGCGACTCGGATCAATTTATCTGGCGATGGGAAAAAATTTATCTGATGCTTTTGAGTCGTTTGAGGTGGCGGTAAAAATCGACAAAAACAATGACGCCGCTTGGTTTGGACTGGGTGAAATTTATTTGGGAGAGGCAAAATTTAATAAAGCAATAAATTGTTATTCCAAAGCAGTTAATATCTCTCGATCGGAGGCGAGTTATCAGGCAGCGCTGGGTCAGGCGTATATGGAAGTTCGCCAGTATGGGAAAGCATCAAAAGCGCTAAAGCGAGCGTCGCAGCTTGATATTTCAAATGAAAAATATAAAGAGTTGGCATCGCTAGCCGAAGACAAGCATCGCGAACACTCTAGAGCTTCGAAGTTGAGTTGAAAAAAAATCAAAAAAATGATAGGATTTTAGTAGTTCTTTTTTGTTTTACAATACTGGTGCTGATAATCATCGATCCGAGATTGAAATATGCCGATATAGCTCAGTTGGCAGAGCGCATTCTTGGTAAGAATGAGGTCTCGGGTTCGATTCCCGATATCGGCTCCATCAATCATTTTTATATTGAAAAATTTGTTTTTGCTGGGATAGCGAAGTGGTCAAACGCATCAGACTGTAAATCTGACGGCTCACGTCTTCGTAGGTTCGAATCCTACTCCCAGCACCA
>CAZVFH010000032.1:0-8723 GCA_964626415.1 uncultured Candidatus Saccharibacteria bacterium | reverse complement strand
TAATCAATCCCTTTTTTTGCCGGAATATTTTTTGAAAAATGATGACTCACCTCTTTCATTTCTGTGACAATGTCAGCAAGTTTAATAACTTCTTTATTTGCGTCTCGGCCGGTCAAAACCAAAACTAATTTTTTTGGTTTTGACCGCAGAATTTTTATGATCTCCCCTACCTCCACGAGACCATGCTTAATTGCGTTGTTAATTTCATCAAGTATTACGACATCATACTGCTTATTACAAATTAATACTTTTGCTAAATCCAAGGCCTTTTTCGCCGGTGGTTTATGTTTTGTGTTTGGTTTAGTAATGGAAATTTTTTTATCATCGTGAAATTGAAAGATATCAACCTCTGGAATTTTTTGAAAAAATTTCCATTCACCGGTATTTTTGTATCCTTTAATAAACTGAATGATTGCGACCTTTTTCCCCCAGCCGGCAGCACGAATTGCCAAACCAAAAGCGGCAGTTGACTTCCCCTTTCCACTTCCGGTATAGACAATAAGCATTTTTTTCACCTAAAAATAACTAATTTATCTAAATGACGAATGGCTAATGAGTTCTTATTCGCTATTAGTCATTAGAAACATTCGTCATCCATTGCTGTCAGCCGCATTTGGAATAGCCACAGCCGTGGCATGTGTAGCAGCCGCTTTCAAACTTTATCTCTCCGCCACAATCAGGGCATAAATTTGATAAAAGCTCTGCTTGATCCGTTGAGATATTTTTTTTTGTCTCAGAGTCATGGGGAATGACTCTTTCTTCTGGAAATTCCAAATTAAGTTTTTCTGATCGCTCGATGTAGCGCGATATTGCTTTGCCAATAGCGTCTGGGCAAGAAAGAATTAACTGGCCGTTTTGCCAGACAGGGCTTGATCCACGAATACCTCGCAAATGTTTAGCGATAATTTTTGGCTCAACTCTCGATCGAAGAGCAAGAGAAATCAACCGTCCGATCGCTTCATTCATTGCCGTTGCTTCACCGCCTGATTTCCCGAGATGGACAAATACTTCATTCATTCCCTCGCAGTCCTCATTGATGGTAATGTACATATCGCCAATTCCGGTCGGAATTTTCTCGGTAGTACCAAAGACCAATTCTGGTCTAGGCCTTGGTTTGATTTTTGTTTCATAAACAGTTTCGGTTTTTTTATCTCCATTTTTTGCAGTTTCCGTTTTTCCCGTAGAAAGTACTTGTTGATCGCGAGAACCGTCTCGATAAACCGTCACTCCTTTACAACCGTGCTTGTAAGCCAGAAGATAAGCATTTTTTATATCCTCCTTTGTTGCAGAGTTTGGAAAATTTATTGTTTTGGAGACCGCATTATCAGTATATTCTTGAAAAGCGGCTTGAAGTTCGATGTGCTGGGTCGGAGTGACATCGTGAGCAGTTATAAATATTTCCTTAACTTCGTCTGGAATTTCTGAAAAATTTTTAATATCACCGGACTCTGCTATTTCTTTCATCAGCCCTTCTGAATAAAAGCCGTTACCTTTGGCAATTTTTTCAAATTCCGGATGAACTTCAATTAAGATATCATCATCCATTACTTTTCTTTGGTAGCAAACAGCAAATAATGGTTCGATCCCCGATGATGCATTAGCGATTATACTGATAGTTCCCGTTGGCGCAATTGTTGTTGTCGTCGCGTTTCGAAGCGGATCCTCACCCCTTTCGGCAAAAATTGATTTTTCGTAGTTTGGAAACGCTCCTTTTTCTTTCGCCAACAGTTTTGACGCTTCTTTCGACTCCTCATCAATAAATTTCATAATTTTTTTGGCAATTGATATTGCTTTTTCTGAATTATAGGGAATTTTTAACTTGATAAGCAGGTCTGCAAAACCCATAATGCCAAGCCCGATCTTTCTATTTGATCTAGTCATCTTATCGATTTCCGGTAGCGGGTAATTGTTTATTTCAATAACATTATCAAGAAAATGGACAGAATCATTGGTAATTTTTGCTAATTTGCCCCAATCGACAGAAATTTTTCCACCCGAATCATTTTTTGTCATTCTCGAAAGATTGATTGACCCCAAGTTGCACGATTCATATGGCAGAAGAGGTTGTTCGCCGCATGGATTGGTGCTTTCAATATCGCCGATTTTCGGTGTTGGATTGTATTTGTTTATTCTGTCGATAAAGATAATGCCCGGCTCGCCATTTTTCCAAGCGTTTTCAACAATTTTGTCAAATGTCTCCTTTGCGCTAATTTTCCTTACAACTTTTTTGTCTCTGGGGTTTAAGAGCTCAAATTCCTCATTCTTTTCTAGTGCCTCAATAAATTTATCGGTTATAGCAACGGAAATATTAAAATTAGCCAAGACACCTTCGGTTGTTTTTGCGTCAATGAAATCCAAAATATCCGGGTGATCAACACGCAAAATTCCCATATTCGCTCCTCTGCGTGTTCCGCCCTGTTTTACTGTTTCTGTTGCTGCGTCAAAGGCCTTCATAAAGGAGATTGGTCCGGACGAGACGCCGGATGTGCTTCTAACTCGGTCACCGGATGGACGAAGCCGAGAAAATGAAAAACCAGTGCCACCGCCGGACTTATGAATCAGCGCCGTTTGTTTTACCGCATCAAAAATTTCAGACATCGAATCGCCGACCGGAAGAACGAAGCAAGCTGAAAGTTGGCCAAGAGTTCTGCCGGCATTCATCAAAGTTGGTGAATTCGGCATAAATTCAAAATTTGCCATCATCTGATAAAATCTTTTAGTTAAATTTTCAATGTCAGAATCCTTATCAAATTTTTTGTCGGCTACAGCGACTGCGGAAGCAACGCGCAAAAAAAGATCTTTTGCCGTTTCGATTGGCTTGCCATCTTCATCTTTTTTTAAGTATCTTCTCCTGAGTACTGTTTTTGAGTTTTCAGAAGTTATTGGCTCCGGCCATTCGTCGCTGTTTTCCGGAAGATTATTGATTTTTTTTATCTCTATCTCTTTGGACTCAATGAATAATTTATTCATCTCTAAATTCTTCTTAATCTCTTTGGCTGGCGACATTTTTCCTCCTAATTAATTTCTTCGCTTCGGAAGCGAAACTTTTTGCTGATGAAAACGATTTATAGACAGAAATAAATCGCAAATAGGCGACTTCGTCAATCCCCTTTAATTTTTTGGAAACAATTTTACCAATTGTTGAAGTAGAAACAAGATTTTCATTTAAAGAAAAAATCTTCTGTTCAATATCATCGATTAATTCTCTAAATTTATTTTCATTCGGAAGCCGTTTTTCGAATGATTTAACAACACCTTGCTCGATTTTTTTCCGATTGAAATTCTCCAAACTTCCATCACGTTTTTTTACTAAAAGTCGCGGGGAATCAAATCGTTCGTGAGTTGTGAAACGATGGCCACAGCTCAAACATTCGCGGCGGCGGCGGACCCCGTCCTCATTTTCGCGCGAATCAACAACTTTTGTGTCGCCTTTTTTGCATTTAGAACAGAGCATAATTAAATCAAAATTTAAAAATCAAAAATCAAAATTGCAATTTAAAATTCAAAATTTTTCAATCCGATCGTATTCGTCTGTTGGATCGTTATTTTCATTATCCGTGACAATATGTTGTGGCGTCAACCGATGTCTAGGCACAATTTGTAGAGCAGTTATCCACAGGCAAAAAAGCACTTTTGGCAGTGGTAAATTTAGTTTAGTTCAACAGATTGTGTTTTTGAGAGCGAGAAAACCTATATCTAGTGTTTTATTTAATCAAAATTTTATATTTTGTTTAATTAAAATTTGATTTAAGAAATTCAAATTAAGTAACTCAAAACTGTAAATATATCTCGATCGAGATATATTTACAGTTTGAGAGATGTCACATGAGATGTCGTAGATTTTTATAATGTTGTGAGATTATTGAAATAAAAAAACCGCCACAGCCATCGGTGATGACTGGGCGGAAGCGAGTGATCAGGATACATTCCTTTATTGTCCATATAGTGCGCAAAAATGCCCCAGTCGGGGCATTTTTGCGTAAAGTAGTATATTTTAATTTAGTACACTTCAACTATAAGCGGACGGGAAAGCGAATGATCCATGATGTTTTTATCTAAGTTTTCGTCTGATAAATGCTGGGACTTCTAGTTCATCATCTTCACTGCTGTCACTTTGGACTGACTTTGGTTCTTCTTCTGGAGTCGCGGTGCTAAAAGTGTCGAATTTCTGATCGTCAAAGATTTTGTGATCATCGCGGGTAATCATTTGTGATGCCGGAATTTCTGTTTGCGGCGATCCGAGAGATGGTCTTTTGCGCAATTTAGTATTATCGGTCTCAAAACCGGTAGCGATGACTGTGATCTTTACCTCGCCTTGCATTGCTTCATCAATTATCGCACCGAAAATAATATTTGCATCAACATCGGCTGCCTCGGTGATGGCTTTTGCCGCTTCATCAATCTCATACATTCCAAGATCTGGACCTCCTGTGATATTGAACAATATTCCTTTCGCCCCGTCGATTGAAAGCTCAAGAAGCGGTGAATCGATTGCCGCTCTGGCGGCCTCAATTGCTCGATTGTCGCCACTACCGCGTCCAATTCCCATGAGGGCTGAACCAGCGTCGGCCATAATCGCTTTAACATCAGCAAAGTCAACATTGATAATCCCATGCAAAGTAATAAGGTCAGCTATGCCCTGGACACCTTGTCGGAGAACATCATCAACAATACCAAAAGCGTCAAAAAGTGAGGTTTTTTTATCAATTACTTGAAGCAAGCGGTCATTTGGGATTGTGATTAATGTGTCAACCTTATCCTTCATTTCATTGATTCCAAGTTCAGCGATCTTCATTCGTCTTTGGCCCTCAAAAGAGAATGGTTTTGTAACCACGCCGATTGTCAGTGCTCCAAGCTCTTTGGCGATTTCAGCAACAAAAGGTCCGGCTCCGGTTCCTGTACCGCCACCAGCTCCAAAAGTAACAAAAACCATATCACCACCTTTTAGTGCCTCGTAGACCTCCTCCTTATTCTCCTCGATCGCTTTTCTCCCGACTTCCGGATCGGCGCCTGACCCAAGTCCGCGCGTTGTTTCTTTGCCGATTTGGATTTTGTTCGGTGCTTCGTTGTATGCCAGTGCTTGCGCATCAGTATTTATTGTTACAAACCCAACTCCTCGAAGTTTCGAGTTAATCATACGGGTAACGGCGCTTCCACCGGAACCGCCAACACCGACTACTTTTATCGAAGCAAATGCCTCCGCTTCTGATTTTTTGTCCATGATTTCTCCCTAGATATAGTATATTTCAAAAAATATTATGGTAGAAAGTGGCGAAATGACTTACGCACTTTATCAAAAATACTTGTAAGTTGGGTTGAGTCAATAATTCTATTTTTACTATGATTTACTGAATTTAACCCCCAAAGCATCAGCCCAGCACTTGTAGCATATACCGGATCAGAAAGGTTGTCAACAACCCCGACAAGTTTAAGATCACTTTTTCCAATTTCAACCGGTAGTCGAAAAATATCCTTCGCTAGCTGGCTAATTCCGGCAAGCTTTGATCCTCCGCCTGTAAGTGATATCCCAGCCGGAAGCATGCCTTCGCGATTGACTGATCCCAATTCATCTTTAACAAGAATAAAAAGTTCGTTTAGCCGTGCCTCAATTATCTCGGTAATATATTTTACACTTACTTGTCCAGATTCATTTGAGTCAATTTTTTTAAGATCAATTTCCTCTTTTTCATCAATATTATCAGGTGAGGCATAGCCGTATTTAATTTTAAGAATCTCGGCTAAATTAATATTGGTTCTAAGCCCAATAGCGATATCGTTAGTGATATGACTTGATCCAATCGGGATCACGCCACAGTGAACAAGGTCTCCCTCTTCAAAAACAGCAAATGATGTTGTGCCGGCACCAATATCAACAATTGCTGAACCGATTTCTTTCTGCTGTTTCCCGAGCAAAAATTTTGATGTTGCAAGAGGCGAAAAAACTAACTCGTCAATTCCAATACCTGATTGGTTTGCGGACATTACAACATTTTTTATTGCCGAGATCGATCCGGAAATTATGTTTGTATCAACTTCCAGACGGATCCCTGACATTCCAACAGGATTAATTATTCCGTTTTGGCCATCGACAATAAATGTTTTTGGAATTACATGAAGTATCTCTCTGTTTGGTTGATTTGGTATTGCTTTTGAAGCGTCTATTGCTCGCAACATATCATTTTCAGAAATTTCACCATCGGATTTGCCGATTGCAATCACGCCGTGGCTAATTTCTGACTCTATATGAGCCCCGCTGACGCCGACTACAGCGTTTTCAATTTGCAAGCCAATCATTTTTTCTGCTTCTTCGAGGGCACTGGAAATTGCAGAAACAGTTTCTTCTATGTCAATAACAACTCCTTTTCTTGAGCCAGAATTTTCCGCTTTTGAAATTCCTAAAATATCTACACCATCTTCACTTTGGGTGCCAACACAGACCGCCACTTTTGATGAACCGATATCAATACCGGCGGAAATAATCTTTTTTTGCACACTCCCTCCAAAACTAAAAATACATATCTAATTCTACTTTATTCGGTCGGTGTTTGCAAACACGGCCGCTATATTGCTAATTTATTTAAATGTGGTAAAAATGTCAAGACAGTAACCACCAGCGCAATAAGGGCTGAAATCAAAACAGCACCGGCCATGGCGTCTTTAATAAATTCCGCCGCAGAAGAACTTTCTGGCTTTATAATATCAAGCAGTTTTTCGATCGCTGTATTGGTAATTTCCATTGCTATAACTAAGACAACAGCAAAGAACAAGACCGTTGCTTCAATTCTGGAAATCGAAAGCAGATAAGCAAAAACTGCGACAATAATCGCATAAATCAGATGAATTCTAGCATTTTGCTCGGTCTTTAAAAGATTTACAATCCCTTTTGAAGCATAAAGAAAGCTTCGAAAAAATTTCGGAATATTGAATTTGTTGTATGTCATTTCCCTTTTTAATTAAGCGATTTATCAATTTTATTCCAAATATCTAAATTTTTTTTATGATCAAAACCGAATAAATGCAAAAGTCCGTGATTGAATAACTTATTGCAACTAATTTTTTCCGCCTTTGCAAATATTGGGGCGATAAAAATTGTTCCCAGTATTTTCGCCTTTCCGGGAATTTTTTTATCTATCGGGAAGGACAAAACATCGGTAACTTTATTAATTTTGCGAAATTTCTTATTGATTTTCTTAATTTCTTCATCAGTAACGAAGAAGACTTCGGCTATTGCTTGATCTTTATAATTTAGGACGGCACAAATTTTTTTAGCATTTTTTTTTGCGCCATCAAGATTAAAATCAGATTTAATTCTATTTTTATCAATTATTTCGATTTTCAGCATAAATAGAAAATGCCGCCTTATTTTGACAGCATCTCCATTACCTTTGCTGAAACGCGACTTCCTTCAACTCGGCCAGCAATTTTTGGCATAACTTTGCTCATAATTTTACCCATATCCGCAGCGCTTTTTGCTTCGGTCTCGGCGATCGCTTCTTGGACAATATCTGTTAATTCCTCATCAGATAACTGTTTTGGCAGATATTTTTCGATGACTTGAATTTCCGCCAGCTCCCTGTTTGCCAATTCATCTCTTTGGTTGTTTTTATAACTTTCAATTGAATCGCGTCTCTGTTTTATCTCTTTTTGAATTAGTTTTAAAATATCCCCGTCTTTTGCTTCTGACATGGACTCAATCTCAAAATTTTTAATTGCCGATTTTAAAAGTCGTAAAGTCGAGAGCGTTGTTTGATCGCCACTTTTGAGAGCATTTTTAAGATCAGCATCAATTTGTTCTAATAAATTCATATTTTCCTAATTTGTACGGTTTAGGAATAATCAGCGTTAATTCAGCGTGATAAATCAGTGTAGTTATCAGCGTAGTTAGTATCCTTGTCTAATTTTTCTCAAAGCATTACGACGAATGGCAGAATTTCTTCTTGCGCCGCGATTTGGCTCTTTTTCAAAAAAACGGGCGCTTTTAGCTATCGTTAAAATGCCGCTTTGCAGTATTTCGCGATTAAAGCGGCGAAGCATCGATTCGAATCTTTCGTTTCCCTTCTTTTTTACCTCAATCAAATTTATCACCTACCTCTCGAAATTAGCTTTGTGCTTTCTAAGCTCTAGATTAACTATATCTGATTTTATCCATTTTTACAAGGATTTTTTTTATTTAAATCTGATAATTATTTGTCTTCGCTTTTTTCTCTTTGGAAGCCGACCTGAAACATATTTCTGCCAATTTTCCTTTATCCACTTTTTTTGTTTTATTTCGAGATTCGATACTCCCCTTTTACTTAGCTCTTTTTTTATCACGCTTCCTTGATGGGGATTGCGATGTTTTTGTGGTAATGGTGAATTAAAACCGTGAGCGTAATGAGAAAGTTCATGGGCGATTACTCCGTCAATAACGAAATTTGGAATTTCCTCGTCACGAAAAAAGCCGGATATTACAATTATTGTTGGCGAATTCTCTCGAATCTGTTTAATTTGGCTTTTTGATTGACTTTTAATACAGCCAAGCTGGCGATAGGAATTTCGCCCGAATTTGATATGTATTTGATTTGTCGCTGGAATATCGGAAAAATATTTGCGAAAAATATATTCCAGCCGATTTTCCAGCCAAATATCATTTCTCATTTATTTATCATACAAGACAAACGTAGCGGAGTTCAAGCTTTAGCTTGCTTTAAAAATTTTCTTTTCACACAAACCCTTGACAAATT
>CAZVFH010000031.1:0-8876 GCA_964626415.1 uncultured Candidatus Saccharibacteria bacterium | reverse complement strand
GCAAATTGCGCTTTTTCTTTGCCGGTAAAACGATACGCTCCTCTTTTTCCGGCTCATTTTCTGCCGGTTTTTCTGTTTCTTCGGTCATAGATCCCTCCCTTTATTTAAATATTTCACTTTAATTATATCACTAATTTGTCAGGAAAAAATATCAGCGATTGATTTCGATTGTGTCGGGGGAGAGTTTTTTAAATTTATTTTCTGAATTAATATCAAATATCGTCGCAATTTTTGCTGATAATTTGTAAGTATCGACATGTTTTAAGTGAGCAAGATATGATTGCAAGCTTCTATTAAATTGTTCGGTCTTTTGCACTTTAATTTTTTCCAATTTGACGAATATTCTCTGAACGGTCCTTCTTCTTGGCAAATTGAATTTTGGGTATGCAACATAGCCGACAAAATCTAAACCCCAATTTAATTTGCGCAAGATAATTTTATCTGGATGGAGTGAAAGTTTAAGCTGTTCGCTGAGAAATGACTCAATATTTTTCAAATATTCCAAAAGTAATTCTCGGTTTTCCGTCAACAAAATAAAATCGTCGGCATAACGCAAATAATATTTCACTTTTAATTTATGTTTAACAAATTTATCGAGCGAGTCCAAATAAATATTGGCAAAGAGTTGCGAAGTTAAATTTCCGAGCGGCATGCCTTTCCCAAGTGAACATTCAAAGCTTTCAATAAGTTTTTTAAGCAAATTCATCAATCTCCCGTCCTCTATTCGTTGCACCAAAAGTTTAATCAAAATCTTTTGATCAATACTGTGAAAAAATTTTCGAATGTCACATTTTAGCGCCCAGCTAACATGGGTATTGTTGCAGCTTACTCGTTTCGAAAAATCAACCAGTCGAAAAAATGCTCTGTGGGTTCCTTTATTTTCCCGACAAGAATAGCTGTCAAAAATAAAAGTTTGATCGAACAGCGGATAAAGGACTCGATATACTGCGCGGTGAAGTAAGCGATCTCGAACCGTGGCTTTATGAATAATTCTGGGTTTGGGATCGGTAATATTGAATTGTTCGTAACTTGCATGTTGATATTGAAAATTGTTAAGATCTTTGTTGAGTTCAAGAATGTTTGACATTAGATTTTGGGCAAAAAGCATCACATCTGGCCGATTTTTCTTTCCATCAGCAAACTCCGCCCAAGCTTTGAGTAAATTTTCAATTGAAATAACTTTTTCAAAAAGATGATCACTACCAACCATGATCAAAATTCTCCACAAAAATTACCGCCAATAATTGAGCAGACAAAAAAATGCTACAAAATTTGGTTGGCGATTTTAAGAAATTTCCCGAAAATTGAGCGCTTTGGAATCGGCGCGAAAATTGACCAATATTTTCTAAAACTTTTGGAAATATTGCGACTCGCTTCTTTCTCATCTATTGAAGAAAAAATTCGGCTTTTATCCAGCGCCTTAAAAATAATTGATGCGATTCGTTTTTTTCTTCAACTTTGTTTCGAATCAAGATTGATATCGGCAAAAGGTTATTCTGTTATCGGAACTTTAATTGAAAATATCGGTAAAGAAACCAACGGCTGGAAAAAATATTTAGAGACAAAAACTTCCCGCCGAGATTTGCACTGGCAGGAAGAAAAGAAGTGAGTCGCAGGGAGAGGACGCGATTGCCATCATCCCAGTCGTTCGCATTCGACAACGGATAGGCGTTCAGGTTCCAGTTGTGGTTGTCGCGGTTCCAGTTGCAGTAAAGCACCCAAGTTCGTGCCAAAATCCATCCATTACCACTGCGAGCAAAACATTTTTGTATCGCTTCGCTGTATTTTAATTAAGATCTAAAATCTCTTGAAAATCGGCACCGATTCTCTTCCTTTTTTTGAAAAGTTTTTGAAAAACAAAAACTTCGAAACCATGGACAAAAGCCGTAACCGTTGTCTTCACAATTTCAATTTTATTGTAACAAAAAAACGACCCTCCGCGCAAGCGAAGGGTCAAAGGGGCAAAGAGTCAGAGAGTCAGGAAGAGAATCACAGGGAGAGGACGCGAGGGCCAGCATCCCAGTCGCACGCACGCGACAACGGAAAGGCGTCCAGGCGCCAGAGGCGGTGGCCGTGGTGACAGTAGCAGTAAAGCACCCAATCAATCCCGCGAATCGGGATGATGTTCCAAACGTCAACCTCGCCACCGCTTTGGGCGGCGATAACTGCCAGCGCTTGGCCGGCGGTCAGGAAGTTGGCTTCGCCGACTTCGTTCGCGATCACCTGCAACTTCGCGACTCTGGTCAGCTCATGAACCCGAACTAGTGCCGCCGGTTCCGCCAGTTCGATCGGCAGACCAGCAATGAACCGCTTGGCTTCCTCGCTCATCCAGCCAATGCCAGCCACACCTTTCCTGATCTCGCCGGCAGGGCTGAACTCCGGAATCGCCGGACACTGGAAAGAGTCGATCTGTCCGAGAACGGACGAAACGATCCATGTCGGTTCCTTGCGAAGGAACTTGTTGAACTCCTCCAGCCAACTCACCCCCTCCGCCCCCATGAGCTTCTCATGAAAGTCCTTTTGTGGTCCGGCTACGCACCGGAGCACCTCGCCGAGCGTGGCATTATCCACGGTCAGCACCTCCTTGCGTTGTAATGCTCGCCAGCAGTTTTACAGCTAGAACCAGTATAGCAAAAGATATTAAAATGTCAATACCAAAAATCAAAATTTACCGATTAATTTCAATTGTGTCGGGGGAGAGTTTTTTAAATTTATTTTCTGAATTTATATCAAAGATTGTGCTGATTTTGGCTGTTTTTTCGGCTCCGACCATAAACTCCGGTTTGACTAATTTTTCTTTTGTTGGCAGAAATGACAAAGTGATTTTGTCTTTCGTGATTTTTCCAGCGACAATAAGACCTTCCTGTGTTTCCTTAGAGAAAAACTGATCGAAGACGAAATTGCCGAGCGAGTAAATCACAGGACGATCATTTACGATTTGAAAATCTTCGACGACATGAGGATGAGAACCAACAATTAAGTCAGCACCAGCAGAACTCCATTCGTTTGCCAGCGATTTTTGCGATGCGACATTGGCGCTTTTATACTCCTCGCCCCAATGCGGGAAAATGATAACGAACCGACCAGCTAATTTTTCGGTTTTAATTTTTTCATTTAAGGTCGCATGATCAAAATCAGACAATGCCATAATTCCGATAATTGACAGTGGAATTTCGCCATCTACTCGTAAAACTGAACTTTCTGAAAATCCCTCCGGCTGGCCAAAATAATTTATTCCGGCGTCGCTAAGAATCTTTTTTGTATTTGCAAAGCCGAAAACGCCGGCGTTTGCGCTATGATTATTTGCCAGTGAAACGGCGTCGATATTTAAATATTTTAGAATTGACGGCGTCTCTGGTGGAAAATTAAAAACCATCGAGCCGGATCGCCAATCGTCGTTGATTGCTGATGACGAAATCGGTCCCTCGAGATTTAGTGCGGAAAGATCAGCACCGCGAAAAACCCGTGTACCAAAATTGTCAAAAATCGTTTTTAGCCCTTTGTTTTTATAATTGTGCCAAACATTTCGATCAAACATTGCGTCGCCGGCAATAACAAAAGTTGAAGATGGCTCAATTTTCTCGGAGTCCGACAGTTCCATTGACGAATAATAGCCAAGCACAACACTGGTAACTTCAGAAACTTCGGCCTCTGACAAATCACCAGTGCTGGCGTTATAAAAAAGATGAAAATTCTTCGCCTTATTTTTTTCGGCAATTTTTTCCGCAAGGTAAAGCGTTTGCGGCGAATCGGTTTCGGCTTTCCATGTTTTATTGAAATCAAGATTTGAAAGTGCCGAGATTGAAAAACTATCATGAACTCGCGCCAGTGAACTCGGCTGATAGTGGGAAAAATCAACCGAAGCAACTAAAAGACAATTCTGACAATTATCAGAAATCCAATTGGATAATTTATCAATCTGTCCTTTTCCGGTTTGATCTTTGATAATTATTGGCAAAACTTTCGCTTTGGGGGAAAATTTGTAAATATCGGGAATGATATTAGCAATCCCATGCTCTTGTGCAAAAGCCGTCTCATCGTTGGCGGCAATTTTGTCATCGGAAATTTTCTCGACTAATGTTTTTTCAGCGCTAACTTCCCCGCCGGAAACAAGCCATGTTTTGTCGGTTGTTAAGATATTCTCACTCCCAGAATTAAAATGATTTACCGAGACCAGAACAATTGTTTTTGCTGATGTTTTTTTGCCGACATCTGCTAAAAGTTCAGCGCGTTTGTCGGCAAACGAGTTAAAATGCGGAACAATTACAACCGGAATTTTTTCGCCTAATATCGCGTCTTCGCGAAAAATCTCTTCAATGCTTTTCGGTTTTCTAATCATCAAAAAACCGACGGTGATCAAAATCAAAAAGAGAAAAATTGCTACTTGACCTTTTTTCATATCTACATTGTATCAAAAAAACCGACCGGAGAGGTCGGTTAGGCACAAATCACAGTTTTTGCAAGAAAGTGGACTTCGCCTGAATCGTTGATAATCATAGGAAAAGGATATTTTCGCAGGCGATAAGCAAGCTGTTTTGCTCTTCTAATTTCCTCTTCTAGTAAATCCTTTTCTCCAATTTCTCGCAAAGTTCGGACATGAGTCAGTGCTAAAAATAATGCAGAGAAAATTTCTTTTGGGGCAATAAAATGATCACAGAATTCCATCGTCATCAGCTCCCTTTCTTTTGCGATCAATCATAATATACTAAATTTTTGCTATAATTAAAATATGAGAAAAATCCAGATCTCTAAAAAGGGAATTTTAATCGCTGATTTTACTCTCTCTTGGATAATGGTTACCGGAATCATCGTTACCCTTACATCAGCTACCTGGGTTTTCTTTTTTTTGCCAAAAAATCAAGCTTCCTCGTTGTTAAATGGTGATTCTCAAAAAACTAACGAGGAAACTCAATCAGCCGGTGATACTTCAAATAACGATGAATCTGCAGGCACAAAAGGATCAACAAAAAAGTCAACTTCTAAATCAACTACCGGAAATCAAACTTCCGGAGTCGCTGGAAATGATGGGGCTACTTCAGACGGGGTTACTTCGCTTTCTTTAATTGCGCTAGGCGATTCGATTACCAATGCCGCAAGCCCAACTTCTAGTATGCCAGGAGATAACAAAAGTTATAGTTTTTCCACTGGATCGAATATAAATAGCGTTTACAGATATTTGATTTCCATCGGGCAAAATATTTCTCCCACTAATCTCGCTGTTTCCGGCGCAAAAAGTGTCAATGTTCTTGCTGGCCAAGTGCCACAAGTTAGCAGTTATAATCCCTCCTACATCACCTTACTTGTGGGCGGCAACGATATGCTCTCATTGCTCTCCGGTGAACCGGTAACTCCCGAGCAATTTCAAAGTAATTTATCCTCTATTGCCTCGCAAATTAAAAGTTCTGGAAGGAAAATTTTGATTGGCACAATCCCTAATTATTCGGTAATGTGGCAAGCAGGTTATCCTACTTGTGCAAATTACCCTTATCCGCCAGAAATTGTCGCTTTGGCAATAAGCCAGTATAACTCGATTATTTCATCTGTTGCCAGTCAAAATGGAATGACTCTCGTTAATCTTTATCCATATCTTGGAACTGGCGATGTTTCTGATTATGATTGCTTGCATCCGAATCTTTCCGGACAACAAAAAATTGCTGATCGTTTTATCTCTGGACTCTAATTTTATTATCAAAAAACCCGTCCTAGATGTTTTGGGCGGGTAGAGTTAAGTCGAATCGAGAATTAATGTCTTCAATGATTTGTTTATGAATATCGATTGCTCGAGTGCCGGCAAAAATAAATTGGCAACTGCCTTGATGTGCTTCGGCAAATTGTTTAAATCCAAGTAATACCGCTTGGTGAAATTCGAGTGGTCGCAGTTCAATTCGATCCTTTTCTGTTTTTCTTCTCAATCCTTTTTCTGGATCAAGAGAGAAAATCAAGAACAGATCGGGCCAAAGTCCACCAGAGATGAAGTCGTAAAGCCAACTGATGTTTTCATCCCCAACACCACTGGCGCTACCTTGATATGCATGAGACGCGGAAACGAAACGATCGCAAATTACGACTTTGCCAGCGGTAAGTGCCGGCTGAATAATTTCATTGATTAATTGGGCCCTGGAAGCGGCGAAAAGTAGTGCTTCAGTTTCGGGCGAAAGATTGAGAGTGTTTTGATCTTTGAGAATTTCGCAAATCTTTAACCCAGCACATGTGCCACCAGGATCAACAGCAACAACAACTTGTTTATTATTAGCGGCAAAAGCTGCTTGCAAAAGTTGGATTTGGGTTGATTTTCCTGCGCCCTCCGGTCCGTCAAAAACAATAAATAATCCTTTGCTCAACTTAACCACCTGCCTGTTCTTCCGCCAATGATGTAGCGATTTTTTCGCGAGCTTCCTCAAACCATTTAGCAATATCAGGATCATCAGTTCGATAAGTTCTCTGTTCCCAAGTTCGCGTTTCGACGCTTCTCAAGAAACCCTCAAATTCAGAAAAGTACGAGCCGTAAATGTGGAAGGAATCAGCAATGTGGTTGTATTGACCAACTTTGATTTCTCTGCCAAGTTTTTCACTAATTCTTTCGGCAACAACTCTCTGCAAATCGGTAAAAGCATACATATTCATAAACGCCGCTTTGAAAGCATCGTTTGAACGCATATGCGCCGACATTACAAGACGGTCGCCAAAAATCCGAAACCACAAGCGTTGAAGACATGCAGGATGAGAAATACCGGCATCTTCCCACGGTTTCCAAAGAACAATTTGTGCTCGCCTAGAATGTGGGGCATCGACAAGAGTATCAACAACATAATCAATTTGATTTATCGCTTCGACGAGTCCAGGAACTCGATAATTCGCACATCGCTCATGATAGGTGTATTGCCATTTGCCGGCCTTTGGATCAATCCAATGATCATGAATTCCATCAACAACTTCTTGGCGATAAACTTCAAGATCATCAATTCCGCCGGGAATTGCTCTGTGAATTCTTGGCTGGGCTAATGGATCTTCAACCGCAATTACTATTGAACAATCGCGACTTGGCGGATCACCAGGATTATCATATTGGGTAGCAATTTGTGTGCCTTTTTCCCAACATTCTAAAACCGCTTTTTCCCACGCTTCAGGTAAAGTTTCCGCCTCAATATGAATTGTCGGCAAATCAAACATTGACTCTGACATACGACCACCCCCTAGGTTGTTTGGGTACAAAAAGAGCGCCAACGCGCCCCTCTCAAAAAATACAATATCACAAACCTGTATTTACTTTCAAGCGCTAAAGGGTTAAGATTAATTGAGATTCTAACTCTGATTTATTACTCTGATAAACACAGATGAATAAATATCAAGACGACAAAAAATATCCACATTCAAAAATAACCGAAAAAATAATAAATCTTACATTTAAAGTTTTTAATGAACTGGGATACGGATTGGCTGAAAAAATATATCAACGAGCTTTAGCGATCGAACTGGAAAATTCAAAGATCATTTTCAAAAGAGAGTGTTACGGTGCAATTAGTTACAATGGCTCAACAATTGGCAAGTATTTTCTTGATTTCTTGATCGATGGCAAAGTCGCAGTCGAACTGAAGGTCAGAAATGAAATTTATAAATCCCATGTATCACAGTTGCTAAATTACTTAAAGTCAAGAAACTTACAAATAGGTTTACTCCTTGTTATTTCGAAAGATGGAGTCAAAATTAAGCGATTGATCAATAAAATCAGCGACTATCAGAGAAATAAATCAGAGTAAGAATTTCATTTTAGGAGTAATGATGAAAATTGGCATCGTCGGCCTGCCCAATGTTGGCAAGTCGACATTATTTAACGCTTTGATTAAAGGTTCGCATGCCGAAGCGGCGAATTATCCTTTTTGTACCATTGAGCCGAATGTTGGGATTGTTGAGGTGCCAGACGAGCGATTGAAACCATTGGCGGAAGTTTCAAAATCAAAAAAAATTGTGCCGACGGTTGTTGAATTTGTTGATATCGCCGGACTTGTTCGCGGCGCTTCAAAGGGTGAGGGTTTGGGAAATCAATTTTTATCACATATTCGAGAGTGCGACGCGATTGCTATGGTCGTCAGATTTTTTCAAGATGAAAATGTTGCTCGTATTTCGGGGAAGATTGACCCGGCTGACGATATTGCGACAATTGAAACCGAACTCCAACTTGCCGATATGGCAACCGTCGACAAGCGAATTTATAATTTGGATCGCGATATTAAAGGCGGATCAAGGGATGCGAAGTTGGAAAAATCAGCTCTGGAGAAAATTTTGTCCAAGCTTTCGGCTGGAAAAAACGCCCGCCTGCTTTTGCCAGAGCATAGCGATGGCGGGCAGGGCCGCGAGGCGGATTTGGATGATAACGAATTAGAAAGCATAAAGAATTTGGGACTTATGACGATGAAACCAATTCTTTATATCGCAAATTGCAGCGAGGAGCAATTAGCAGTGAAAAGTGAAAAGTTGAAAGTGAAAAGTCAAAATGAAGAAATTAATTTTATTCCAATCAGCGCCAAAATCGAAAGTGAATTAAACGAACTTTCGGACGACGAGAAAAAAGAGTATTTAGAGGAACTGGGAATTTCCGATAGCGGCGTTGATCGCTTGATAAAAGCCGCCTACAAAAAATTAAATTTGATCACTTATTTTACCTCCGGTGAAAAAGAGACGAGGGCATGGACGGTAAGAGACGGCGCAACAGCACCTGAAGCCGCCGGCGTGATTCATACTGATTTTGAAAAAGGATTTATCGCCGCCGAAGTTGTGCCGTGGCAAGATCTCTTTGCTCAAGGCGGCTGGACTTCTGCCCGTTCCCACGGTCTCGTCCGAACCGAAGGAAAAAACTATATCATTAAGGACGGCGACAC
>CAZVFH010000030.1:0-9218 GCA_964626415.1 uncultured Candidatus Saccharibacteria bacterium | reverse complement strand
TTTAACCCTTTATTTTAACCTAGAAAAATTGCATTTCAAAACAGAATCTCCGCGGTCGGGTGCCGGAGTGGCGGAAATGGCAGACCTGCCTGCCGGCAGGCAGACGCAGGGGACTTACCCCAAACCACGTAGGGTTTGGGGTATCCAGCACCCAATGTGGTGCTGGATAAAACGCTGTCTCCTCCGGCACCAAAAGGTGTGTCCTTAGCTCAGATGGTAGAGCATCGGACTTTTAATCCGATGGTCGAGGGTTTCCGCCTCGGCTTCGCCTACAGCGAGACGGGCGAACCCCTCAGGGCATACCAACCGTCTTGACAGCCAAGATCACAGATCGGGAGGTGAAGTCGTCATGATAGATTCAGACATTTGTGGTTGTAAGGTGACGGAAAGACCAGTATTTCAGGATCAGATCCTTGATCCGGCGGAGCTGAGTCCGGGAATGAGGATCGGAGTGCAGACCGTCGCGGACGGCAGGATTCACCAGGCGACGCTCACTGTGGCGGAGATCAACCACGCGGAGGAGTGGGTGGCGTTCGTGGAGTGGAAGATTCCCAAGTGGTACGAGGGTGAGGGGAACCCTCAGCCGTACGCTTTTGGTGACCTTGGTCTTGCCGCCTACGAAGATGGCAGGTGGCACAGAGTTCACTATTGCTTCACGATTCGGTAACACAGTTGGGTGGGTGCCGTCGATTTGGCACCCACCCAGCAGCTACCCAACAACGACACGGTCTCGAGGCAATCGCCTTGAGATCTTTTTGATTATTTTGCTGATTTGAAAATTATCAACACCTGTAAAGGAAAAATTGCAAGTTAATTCAATTTTAGCATCAAACTTCTTGACAAAATGTAAAGTTTCCTTTACATTATAAATAAGGAAGTAAAAACTTCCGCAAATAAAAAGTTGAAGTAAAAACTCTCACTGATCTATATTCACTGATCTTCACTGATGGAATCATCTGTGTCTATCTGTGACAATAAATCTGTGAGAGTTTATGCTTCAACTAATTTTAAGGAGCAATATGGGAAAAATTATTGGAATTGATTTAGGAACGACAAATTCAGCTGTCGCTGTTATCGAAGGTGGCGAAGCAAAAATTATTTCAACGAGTGAGGGTGGCAGAACTTGCCCATCGATTGTTGCTGAAAACAAAAAAGGCGAACGAATCGTTGGCCAGTTGGCAAAACGCCAAGCGGTGACAAATTCAGAAAATACGATTTTTTCCGTTAAGCGATTTATCGGTAGAAAATTTGATGACAAAGAAGCGCAAGACGATCTGAAAAAGATGCCTTATGCAACAAAAAAAGCCGCTGATGGTTCAATTCGGGTTTTGATGAATGGCAAAGAATACAGTCCGCAGGAAATCTCGGCCTTTATTTTGCAAAAATTAAAAACTGACGCCGAAACATATCTTGGTGAAAAAGTCAGTGACGCGGTAATTACCGTACCGGCCTATTTTAATGATTCACAACGCCAAGCAACAAAAGATGCTGGCAAAATCGCTGGTCTTGATGTTAAGCGAATAATTAACGAACCGACTGCCGCCGCTTTGGCTTACGGGCTTGATAAAAAGAAGAATGAAAAGATTGCCGTCTACGACCTTGGCGGCGGAACTTTTGACATCACTATATTAGAATTAGGTGATGGCGTTTTTGAAGTCAAAGCAACAAATGGCAATACACACTTAGGGGGTGATGATTTTGATCAAATTATTATGGACTGGATTATTGATGAGTTCAAAAAAGATCAGGGCGTTGATTTGCACGATGACAAAGCGGCAATTCAGCGGGTAAAAGAAGCGGCAGAAAAGGCAAAAATTGAACTTTCGTCTTCAAATGAAACTGAAATAAATCTGCCGTTTGTTACCGCTGATGCCAGCGGCCCGAAACATTTGCAGATGTCGATTACTCGCGCCAAACTTGAACAATTAGTTTCGCCATTAATTGAAAAATCACTTTTGCCTTGCGAGAAAGTTTTAAAAGATGCCAAAGTTGAAACAAAAGATATAGACGAGGTAATTCTTGTTGGCGGGCAGACAAGAATGCCGGCAGTCCGCGCCGCTGTGAAAAAATTCTGGGGCAAAGAGCCGAACCATTTGGTCAATCCAGACGAAGCGGTCGCAATTGGTGCGGCAATTCAAGGTGGAGTTCTTGGTGGTGAAGTCAAAGATCTACTGCTTCTCGATGTAACTCCGCTTTCTCTTGGAATTGAGACGCTAGGCGGGGTAAATACTAAATTAATTGAGAGAAATACGACAATTCCAACATCAAAATCGCAAATATTTTCAACTGCCGCTGACACTCAAACGCAGGTTGATATTCATGTTTTGCAAGGCGAGCGCGAAATGGCTACTGATTCAAAGACACTCGGTCGCTTTATTCTTGACGGCATTCCACCGGCTCCGCGCGGTGTACCACAAATCGAGGTCTCCTTTGATATTGATGCCAACGGTATTGTAAATGTTAAAGCGGTTGATAAGGCAACAAATAAAGAGCAAAAAATCACCATCACTGCTTCCTCCGGTTTGTCGGAGGATGAGATTGAAAAGATGAAGCAAGATGCGGAAGTTCATGCTGATGAAGATAAAAAGAAACGCGAATTGATTGACGCCAGAAATTTGGCTGAAGGATTGGTCTATACTGCCGAGAAAACCATAAAGGACCTGCCTACCGGCGAGGCAGGCGCTGGCGATAAAGTTGATTCGAACAAAAAAACCGAAGTTGAAGAGAAAGTCAAAGTAGTTAAGGATGCGCTTTCTGGCGAAAATGTCGAAGTTATAAAAAACGCGACTGAAGAACTTTCAAAGTCACTTCAGGAATTGGGCGCTTCGATGTACCAACAGGCACAAGGTCAGCCATCTGGGGATCAGACCGCTGATGATAAAAATGAAAATACAGAAGAAAAAGAATCAGAATCAAAAGATTCCGAGCAGGAAAAATCTGATACTTAAAAATTCAAAAAAACACTAGTTATTTGTGAAAATAATCTTCTTTTGCTAGAATGGTAGTCAGAGGAGGGCAACTTGGCTGATTTTTTTAAGAAACCGGTTTTTGCAGCGATTTTGCTGATCGCCCTTATTGTTGGCGGAATTTGGGCTTATGTTTCTTACCATCAATCAGTAAATCAAAAAGCGGAGGATACAAAAAAGGCAGAAGAACAAAATCTGGCAACTTCTGAGGCGGAAAAAACTTTGAATAATTTAGCAACAGTTGATCCGACAAAATTAGCTGATCAAATTACAAATCAACTTCAAGTTGCTGATAGCAAGGCGATTGAAGCGGATAAAAGATCTTTGCTTTCTGCAGTGGAGATTCGTTTGCCAAAGGAGATGACTGTTGGTAGCGGAACAGCTGTCTACGGATACTCGTCGACAGCCGACAAAATCAATAACTGGGTAATTACTTTTTCCAACGACTCAAACACATTTGTTCGGGCGAAAATACCCAAAGAGGATTATTTTGGCGCTCTCACAGCAATAAATCGTGATTATTGGAAATTAAGCTATGCCCATGCGCTTCAGATTGCCGAAAAAAATGGCGGTTTGGATTTTCGCGAGATAAACGAAATTACTGGTGTCGGGTTAGTTTTAAAAAATGGCGATCCAAATAACTGGCTTTATTGGTTTGTAACTTACGAAACATCCAGCAATTTTAAACAATTTCAAATTGATGCCAATACTGGGAAGTTAGTGACAGCGGGATAGTAGTGAAAAGTGAAAAGTTGAAAGTGAAAAGTCGAACGAATAATTTTAAATCGTTATATAAAATAGTTGCTCCATTATTTTGCATTTTGATTTTTGCATTTTGATTTTAAAATTATCAAATGTCTGATTATTATACAACTCTCGGTGTTTCCAAAAACGCAACAACCGAAGAAATAAAAAAAGCTTATCGCAAGCTGGCTTTAAAGTATCATCCGGATCGCGGTGGCAACCCAGAGGATGAAAAAAAGTTCAAAGAGATAAACGAGGCATATCAAGTGCTTTCTGATCGACAAAAAAGATCTCAGTTTGATCAATTTGGAAAGACCGATTTTTCCTCAGCCGGAGCAGGAGGATTTGGCGGGTTTGAGGGATTCTCCACCAAAGGCGGACCAGCTGAAGGCTGGGATTTTAGAAATTTCTCTCGTGGCGGAGGGCAGGAGTTTGAATTTAATTTCGGCGGGTTTGGAGACATTTTTGAAAACTTTTTTGGTCAGGCTTTTTCTCAAGTTCAGGCGGAAATAAAAATTACGCCGGCACAAGCAGTTTTGGGCGATAAATTAGAACTCGAAATGAGCGGAGAAAAGATTGCTTTCGATATTCCGGCCGGAACTGGGGACGGACAAGCATTTCGAATTTCCGGAAAAGGTAAACGACACAATCAAGGCCGCGGCGACCTAATTCTGACAGTCCGAATCGAAATCCCAAAAAAACTTTCAAAAGAACAGCGTGAACTCTACGAAAAACTTCGCGATTCCGAGGGCAAAAAACATTGGTGGGGCGGGTTTTAAAATATTTTTTTTGATCCCAGATTCAAAATTTGTTTCACCACAAATATGAAACGATCGTTGCATATTTGTGGTGAAACGCATCCGAATTTTCCAGAATATAATTTATAATTGATCTGCAAATAATTTTCTTAGGTGTTTATCAATGTCAGTTTTTTCGGCAATAATATAGGCAACATATTGGCGAATATCGAGCTCATTAATAATCAATTCTATCTGATCGGCTTTAATAAACGGCGACACCCACAAGCTTTTTTGTGCTTGTTTGAAACCAACTCTTTTGATCGAACGCCTAAATTGATTTCGACGATTTTTTATTTTTTCCGGAATGTCAAAAGATAACATACGCCATTTACCATCAACAATATTATCTTTGGAATTTTCCAATAATTTGATTTTGGCTTTGTTGGTCAATTCAATACTTTTTTGCCCTTCTTTTTCTACAATTTTAATATATTTTCTATCAATTAAACTCCTGATATTGTCAAAAAGTCGATCGCTGTAAAATTCCGGAGTGTCAAATAAGTAACTGGCAGAATGATGATTTAAAAAAGCATCAGCTAGTGCTTCGGGTGTTCTCGCAACAACTTGCAAAATATCCAGTGTAATTTCTCCAAAGGCCTTTACAATTACCTTACTTGTTTCTTTAATTTTTTCCTTCTTAATATTTTTCTTCATGGATTTATTATATTAAAACTAAATTATCTACACTACAAATATGAAACGATCGTTTTATATTTGTAGTGAAAATATTTGTATTTACTGTTACTCTCTATTTTCTACTCTCTATTCTCTACTCTCTATTCTCTACTCTCTATTCAATCTTCTCCAGCACTCGCATTTTAGCACTGCGGGAGCGGGGATTTTCCCTCACCTCTTCGGCGCAGGCGATAATTGGTTTTTTTGTTAGAACTTTATAATTTTCTGGATAATCTTCGGCCAGTTTCCGAAAAGTGTGTTTTACGATTCGATCTTCAAGTGAGTGAAAAGAGATAATTATCAATCGTCCACCGGGATTTAAAAATTCTATTGCTTTTGGAATAAAGCCCTCAAGATTTTTTAGTTCATCATTTACCTCAATTCGCAGTGCTTGAAAGACCCGAGTCGCAAAATGAATTTTTTGGCTAAAACGATTTTTAGGCGGTGTTGCCGATTTTATAATCTCGACAAGTTCCTTCGTTGTCTTAATTGGTTTTTCTTTTCGTTTCTCAACAATTTTTCTGGCGATTTGTCGGCTGAACCTTTCTTCACCGAATTTGAAAAATATCCCTGAAAGCTCATTTTCTTTGTAATAATTTACAATTTCGCCAGCAGTAATTTTCTGACTTTGGTCCATTCGCATATCCAGCGGAGCATTATTTTGAAAAGAGAAGCCACGCTCTGGGTTGTCAAATTGATAACTTGAAACACCAAGATCGAGAAAAATTAAATCTACTTTTTTGATTTTCAAATTTTTTAAAATGATTGGCATGGCTGTATAGTTGTCATGAATAAAAGTAATTTGCTTTTCAAAATCAAGCAAATTTTTTTTGGCGGCAAAAATCGCTTCCAGATCTCTGTCGATTCCGACAACTTTTAACTTTTTACTTTTCACTTTTAACTGCAAAAGCAATGCTTTTGTGTGAGAACCGCCCCCCAGAGTCCCATCAACAAAAACCCCCTCGACTTTGCTCTGGGCAGGACCGACTTTCTTCGGCACATTTTCCAAAAATTCATTAAGTAATACTGGCTTATGAGTATATTCCATAAATTAATAATAGCAAAAACGCTTGACAAATAAAACCAGTAATCTGCTATAATAAAAGTAGAATAGTAATATCTAAAAAAGCGTCACGGAGGGGTAGTGGCATCAAGCGCAGTTATTGAGGCGAAGGCGATCAAAAAAACCTTTATTCTCGGTCCAAACACGGTCGAGGTTATAAAAGGCGTAACTTTTGTAATCCATCCCGGTGATTATGTAATCTTTTATGGTCCCTCTGGATGCGGCAAATCAACACTACTTAATCTTTGCTCTGGTTTGGAAGCTCCAAGCGAGGGCAAATTTTTAATTCGCGGCGAAGAAATTTCCAAATATAAATCCGACCAAAAAGCAAAATTTCGCCAGTCAAAGATCGGAATTGTTTTTCAGTCATTCAACCTTTTGAAATCAATGACAGTTCAGGAAAATGTTGCTTTGCCGCTTCTTGCCGCCGGCGTGCCGCGTGCAACTGCGCTTCATCGGGCAGCGAATTTACTGACTGTTTTTGGGCTGATTAAGCATGCAAAAAATATTCACACCGAGCTTTCTGGCGGACAGCAACAGAGAGTGGCGATGGCACGAGCGCTTTCTGCCAATCCCTGGATTATAATTTGTGATGAACCGACCGGCAACCTCGATTCTAAGTCAGCCCAAGAGGTAATGGAGATTTTTTATCATCTAAATCGAAAATCAAAAAGAACAATTTTAATGGTTACCCATAATCCGGATCATTTAGTATATGCTTCGAAAATTTTCGAAATGAAAGATGGGCTAATCGTTAAAACCAAAACAAATTCACATCGTCCAACGCTTAAAAAAGTCGGTGATTTCGATCTTTCTTCAAGGTCATTAGAGCAGACATAGAAACAAAGAAGTAAAAACTACCACAGGTAAAATTAGGAAGTAAAAACTTCCACAGATCAATTGTCACAGATATACACTGATAAATGTTCAGAAAATCTGTGTCAATCTGTGTCGATAAATCTGTGAGAGTTTATACTTCAATATATTGACTTGTAAAGATCAGTGAGAGTTTATACTACATTATTGGACAAAAACCATGCAACTTTCAGAAATTTTACTTATTTCTATCAATAATATCAAGTCCAACAAGATGAGGTCAATTTTGACGATCATGGGTATTGCAGTTGGAATTGCTACCATTGTTTTTCTTGTTTCACTTGGTTATGGACTCCAGCAATTATCAATTAATAAAATTGCCAATATCGCCGCAATAAATACTCTCGATGTTACTCCGGGAAAAAGCGGGACATCGGTAATAAATGATGATCTGATTAAAAAATTTAAGGAGATTCCCGATGTTTCTTCTGTCTCGCCATTGCTATCTCTTGGACTAAAAGTAAATTTTTTAGGTAAACAGACGGATGCTGTTGGCAGTTTTGTTGGTGATGATTATGCAAAACTTGAAGGTGTTGATGTTGTAATCGGTGGTTTTTTTCAAAATTCCCCGGATCAGATTGTTGTCTCAACAGCGCTTCTGAAAGCAATTGATGTTTCAAGCAGTGATACGGTAAATAAGCAGTTTGACGCAACAGTCCTTTTGATTAATTCTCAAAGTAAAGAAAAAAAGGAGATCAAAAAAACCTATACTGTTGTTGGAGTTGTCCAGGATGATTCCGTAAGTTTTGCTTATGTCCCGATTTCTTCAATCAGCGACCAAATTAGCAATCAGACGGTCTTTAATTCAACCAAAGTAAATATTAAAGACCAAGCACAAATACCGTCAGTCAAAGATAAAATTACATCCTTGGGGTTCACGGTCACATCGATTGCCGACACAATTAGCCAAGTCAATCAGATTTTCTCCATCGTCCAAATTGTGCTTGCTCTCTTTGGGCTGGTCGCCTTAATCGTTGCATCGATTGGAATGTTCAATACAATGACAATTGCACTTTTGGAAAGGACCAGAGACATTGGTATAATGAAAGCATTGGGAGTTCGCGATCGCGATGTTTCAAGGATCTTTCTTATGGAATCATTAATTATTTCAACACTCGGCGGAGTTATCGGTGTCCTTTTGGGTTATTTAACCGCCAAGGGGATAAATTTGGCGGTAAATATTTTGGCCAAAAGTGTTGGAGGCGAGGCGGAGACACTCTTTTCCACACCATTTGTCTTCGCCGCCGGAATTATTATCTTTTCAGTTTTTGTTGGAGTTATGACTGGTTTCTACCCCTCTCGTCGCGCTTCGCGCTTGAATCCGCTTGATGCATTGAGATATGAGTAATTAATAGCGAGGCAATATGTTGGAAACAGAAAAAAGAGACATTTCTAGCGCATGTGAAAGAAAGGAATACCAACGGATTGTAAATTACCGTCAATATTCTTGGTACTTTTTTGCCCTCTGCTTATACCTTTTTTGCACAACATTTGGATTTTTAGTTGCCTATTTTGTCGTTAAATATCTGGTTTATATGAAAATTCACCCATGAAAATAAAAAGGATAAAAATTGATCTTGTGAAAATTAATAAAATTTTCCATTACAAGAAAATTTTGCTTTTTTCGCTACCGATTTTGTTTGTTGGCGCCACTACCGTCACGGTTTTATATTTTAAACAAAAATATCACGAAGCAAAAATAACCGATATGCAGAAAGCCAACGAGTTGTTTGAAAGCGGTAAAAAGGATGAAGCGATCGAATTGTTAAAAGATCGTTTTGACGTTGACGGCAGTGATAAAACCGTTGCTAAACAGTTGGCAGAATTATATTTTCGCAGTCAAAATTATGATGATTTTTCTGCCCTGGTAAGTCAGGCAAAACTTGACGATTGCCAGACCTTCATAATGATGGCATTTGTTGCTCGAAGCCGAGGCGAAAGCGATAAGGCGATAGAATACTATAACAGCGCAATCAAAAAATCGCCGCGAAATATCTCTGCCTATGTTACACTGGCTGGTTTTTATCAGGTATTGGGTGATGAAAAAAACGCCCTCGAAACGATTAAGTCGGGGCTAAATTATATAACTCGTTC
>CAZVFH010000029.1:0-9341 GCA_964626415.1 uncultured Candidatus Saccharibacteria bacterium | reverse complement strand
AAAAAAAGAGCAAATATGCTCTGCCAAAAAATTGCATTTGGGGGGTGAATTTAGGGCGAACATTCTGTATTGAGTTTATCAGAATATTTTTTGTTTGTCAATGGTTGATATTTCAAATTTCAACTTGTATGATTTAAGTGTGGTTAAGAGAAAAACTAAACAGAGTCCTCCGAAAGTGAGGGGCAAGAAGCGAGAAAAGGTAAAAAAAGCGCTCGTTAAGGTTTTTTTGTGGAAAAAAATTAAATTGCCGGCGATCATTATTTCCACCATCGCCGCCGTTTTTTTAATCGTTTTTGCCGTCTATTCAATAACTTTCGCCAAAACCTCGTATCGCAACATCTACATCGGCGATGTTTATCTTGGTGGTAAATCAAATGAGGAAATTTCCGTAGCCCTAAAACCGAAAATCGAGGAGTTTTTGCAGGGCAAAATCAAATTAACTTATCAGCCGGAAAGCGGCGAAAATAAAAATTATACTTACAAACCGGCGGACTTTGGCTTGTCTTACGATTTGGAGGCGACGACTGATTCGGTCTACGCCGTCGGCCGAAGCGGCAATATTCTCCGAAGTTTTTATCAGCAATTTAAGACCTTATTTCTTCCGTATCGCGTTTCGGCGAATTTTATTATTAACGACGAAGCACTGACCAAAAAAGTCGCTGATATTGCTACTGAAGTTGACCAGCCAGAGAAGGACTTTTCTTTGATTTATAACGGTGATGGCACATTTTCTCTTTCATCTGAAAAACAAGAAGGGAAACGAATAAATCAGGACAATATAATTTCTAATTTCAAATTACTAATTTCTAATATCAAAAATCAGGAACTAACTTTTCGCTCAGAGAAATTTATGCCAAAAATTTCAGAGGAAAACGCCAAAATTGGCCTTACAAAGGCAAATAAAATTCTTTCTGTCGGTGAATTGCAAATGAGCTTTCAAAATCAGAAATTTTCCCTTGATGTTGACACAATTGCCGGCCTTATCGGTTCTCGGCCGAAAAAAACCGAGATGGAGATTTATATTCTTCCCGATCGTGTTGGCAAGCAGGTTGAGGGGATTGCCTCTCAAATAGACCGAGTAGCCGGCGACGCCGTACTTACGGTTAAAGACGGAAAAGTCATCGTTTCATCGGAGTCGAAAATTGGCTATCAGGTTGATCGGGCGCAAACAGCAATCGACATTGAAAATGCCTTTCTTTCTCGCATGAGTGAAAGCGAAATTTCTTCTGAAAATGTTGCACTAAAAGTTGCTCAACTTGCGCCAGAAATTGATTCAAGTAAGTTGTTGGAGTATGGCTTAACTGAGTTGGTTGCGACGGCGACAACATCATTTATTAAGTCCCCTGCGAATCGAGTCCATAATATTTCAATTGGTGCCGGTGCAATCAGCGGTGCGTTAATAAAGCCAGGCGAAGAGTTTTCAACTTTAAAACGATTGGGGAAAATTGACGCTTCTACTGGATATCTTCCAGAGTTGGTGATAAAAAATAATAAGACCGTTCCCGATTATGGCGGCGGACTGTGCCAGGTTTCAACAACGCTTTTTCGAACGGCGATAGCTTCGGGAATGAAGATAACTGCTCGACAGAATCATTCTTATCGTGTGTCGTATTATGAGCCGCCGATCGGGCAGGATGCGACAATTTATGACCCATCGCCGGATTTTAAATTTATCAATAACTATTCATCTTACATTTTTATTCAATCAAAGATTGTCGGGACAAAAATTACTTTTGAGTTTTACGGCACAAAAGATAGCCGAATTGTGACAATTACGACTCCTGTCGGCTACGATTATGTCGAGCCGCCGCCAATGGAGGAAACGCCCGATCCGACGCTGCAACCAGGAGAGCGCAAACAAGTTCAAAAACCACATCAAGGCGCTTCGGCAAGGTTTCATTATGAGGTTCAGCGAGATGGGGTAATGTTGCAATCAACTGATTTTATTTCGCATTATGTCGCTTTGCCGGAAAAATGGCAAGTCGGTCCGCCAGTACCGCCGGCGCCAGTTCCAGATCCGAATGTGCCAGCGGCATAGTTGGAAATTTCTAATTTCTAATATCTAATTTCTAAATAATTTCAAATACCAAAATCCAGTATCAGTGCTAAATCTGTGTGATTGAAGTCAGTGTTAGTAAAAACAAAAAGCCGGCTGAAACGCATTCAGTCGGCACGGCAACACTCCAAACATCGGAGCGAGAGTTAACAGAGGCATCTGCGTGTCTTAGGGAATGGGTTTATTCTTCGCAACCGCACTCGCCCTCCCCGTTCATCGCAGACACCTCGATCCCGTTTGTGGTGCGCCCCCTGGTATTAGCCAGGACACATGGCGACCACACTCGACTCGCCGAAGCATCTTTCAGCCCCCAATCGAGTTTTGCCTAATCATTATAGCAAACTAATATATACTTGTCAAGGGGTAAAGTGAATTATTTTAATAAAAGAATTAAAAAAGTCCAATTTTACGCACGAATTGCCCAAATCACTCCATTTCTGCGGGCGATTATTTTGAATAGTTCGATGGCAAATGGCACCGCAAATGAAAAATCAGACATTGATTTTTTAATTATCACCTCGCCAAACCGACTTTATACTGTGCGGTTTTTTTTAAATCTTTTGGCGCTTCTTTCTGGCAAAAAAAGAAAACCGTTTGACTTAAATCCGGCGGGAAAATTTTGCCTCAATTATTTTATAACTTCAAAAAATCTGATTTTGCCAAGAATTAAAAGGAATGCTCTGTATCATCGCAGGTCAGTTAATGTTTGGTCAGTTGGCGAAGAGTTTAATGATTTTATACAGGCAAACGATTGGATGGAAAAATATGAAAGAGAAATTGTAGAAGACAAGAAGCAACGAAAAATCATCGTCGAAAGTTTTCCAGTGAAAAACATCGCCATGTTTAAACTCTGGCGGAAATTTGTTGAGTTTGTTTTGTCGAAAAAGTTTGGCGATTTTGCCGAAAGGAAGATGTTTATATGGCAATCGCAACGAATATTATCAAGTGAAACTTACAAAATAACTCCCCGCATCCGCCTAAAAGTTAGCAAAAACGAACTCCGCCTGCATCCGTTTAAGGATATAGAATAAGTTGTTTTATGGGAACAATCAAGTAACATAACCAATCATAATCAAAACCAAACTCCATTCAGATTTGAGTCGATCGACTCAAATCTGATATTATCATTTATAGGACTATATTTTTTGTTTCTTGCGCTGACACTTTTGTGATCATTGGCAAAATCATTTTGAGAGCAAATTTTTTATATATTCATCTATATTGCTTTTTTCAATTATGAAATAAGCAACAAATTTTTTCAGACCAAGTTCATCAATAATCAAATCAATTTCATCGGCTTTTACATAATTGCAGACCCATAAGCTTTTTTGCAATTTGCAAAACCCAATTCTTTTTAATGACCGGCAAAATTGTTGTCTTTTCTTTTTGTAATTTTCAGGAATGTCGTAAGAAATGATTCGGATTCGACCGTCGGTTGTTTCGTCAGGCGAATTTTCCAAGTGTTTTATTTTTCCCTTAGTTGTCAGGCGGACACTTACGGAATCGTTGTTTTTTTCCATTTCGATATAACCACTTCGCTTCAAATTTCTTAAATATTCAATCAAACGATCACTCAAAAATTCCTCATCGGTGGCGAGGGATTTTCCCAACGCCCCATGGTTTAAAAAAGCATTGGCAAGTGCTTCTGGTGTTCTGGCGATGGCAGCCAGAAGTGTCCAGGTAATTTCACCAAAGTCAATATCGATTTTTCTTTCTTTAGTTTTTTTGCTCTTTTTACTTATAATTTCTCTCATATTTTTATTATATCAGATTTTTTTAAGATTCCATTCAGATTTGAGTCGATCGACTCAAATCTGATATTAGTATTTATGGGAGCGACTTTTTATTAAGAAAAAATGTTTTATTGGTAGTTAAAACGGATTTTAAGCAACGAAACTTACAAAAAAACTCCCCATCTTCGCCTAAAGGTCTGCAAAAACTAACTCCGCTTGCATTCAAGAAGGGATTGATTTGCTGTTTTCTTGTGTTATAATAATACTGCAACCTGAAATCGAGAGAGGTGAGGTGAAATGACACATAATTTAACAATTCTTGCAAATAGAGAAACTATAGTTGCATTCGCAGAAAAGTTAAATTCTTTACTTGATCGCTTGGGTGTCAAATATGAACAACAACCAATCGAAACGCTTCGTAGGAGTTGTTTCTGCTACTGGGACATAAATGATTGTCCACAAGAACATTTGCCCGCACTTCGAGTTTTTTTACATAGATATGAGTTGGAAGATGGTATCGATGTTACTTCTAATTTGTTCATTCTTACTGAAGAAGAACAATCAACGCTTATCAAAGCCGAAAGGGAATTAAAGCGATTTCCTTTGCCTAGATTGGGTTATGCTCCAGTATAGACGATTCGCTAATGGTGAGTCGTTTTTTTCTTGACAAATTTTTTTCGATTTAGTAAATTATAAGTGGTGGCGCGGTACCCCCTTCTGCGCCACCACTTTCTCTTTTTTTGGGGGGAATGAGGGCAGATGCCCTTTTTGTTTTCGCGACTATTGCAATAATGTCAAGTTTGCTTTACAATAAAAAATACAATGATGTTCTTGCTCTGATCTTTTTCGCAGATAGACGCAGATGAGACATGCGAATCAGTGCTAATCAGCGTAAATGATCTGTGTGAGAATCTCAATTAAAAACGAAAGGAGAAAAAATGTTAAAACCACTTGCGGATCGTGTCTTAATTGAGTCGGCGGTTGCCGAAGAAGTGACAAAATCCGGCATTATTATTCCCGACAGCGCCAAAGAGGAGCGAAGCGAGGGCAAAGTCGTTGCGCTTGGGACAGGAATTGTTAAAGGCAAAGAGTATCAATTTTCAGTTAAAGTTGGGGATAATGTTCTTTATGGCAAATACTCCGGCGAAGAGGTAAAAATTAACGATAAAGAGTATAAGATCGTGAAAGAGGAGGATATACTTGGGATTCTTTAAATGGAATATTCTAACACTGACTTTGCCACACTGACTTTTCACTGACAAATGAATTATCCAGTCAGTGCTTTGTCAGTGTAGTCGAGTCAGTGTTAGAATCTCAACTAAAAAAAACGAAAGGAATCAAATGGCAAAAGATATCAAATTTGGAGAAGATGCAAGGAAGGGTTTGCAGATCGGCGTTAATAAACTTGCCGAAACGGTTAAAATTACACTTGGACCGAAAGGCCGAAATGTAATTTTGGATAAGGGTTATGGCGCGCCGACAATTACCAACGACGGTGTAACGATTGCCAAAGAGATCGAACTAACCGACAAATTCGAGGATATGGGAGCGCAACTGGTAAAAGAAGTCGCCGAAAAAACCAATGATGCTGCCGGCGATGGAACTACAACAGCGACGATTTTAGCCCAGTCAATGATCAATTCTGGGCTTAAAAATGTTGCCGCTGGCGCAAATCCAATGGCGATTCGAATTGGAATTGAAAAAGCGACGGAAAAAGTTATCGAAGTGATAAAAAAGAATTCAAAAGTTGTTGCCGGCAAAAATGAAATCGCCCAAGTAGCTTCAATTTCTGCCGCTGATGTCGAAGTTGGCAATTTAATTGCCGAAGTTATGGATGAAGTCGGCAAAGACGGCGTTATCGCCGTTGAGGACTCAAACACTTTTGGGCTCTCAAAGGAAGTCGTCGAAGGCATGCAGTTTGATAATGGCTATATTTCGCCCTATATGATCACCGACACTTCGCGAATGGAAGCGGTTTATGAAAATCCAAAAATTCTTTTGACTGATAAAAAAATTTCCTCAATTTCCGAAATTTTGCCGCTTCTCGAATCGCTGGCGCAGTCGGGGGGAAAAGAATTAGTAATTATTGCCGAAGATGTTGATGGCGAAGCGTTAACAACTTTGGTTTTAAATAAACTTCGCGGATCATTTAATGTCTTAGCTTTAAAGGCGCCGGGATTTGGCGATCGGAAAAAAGAGATGCTTGATGATTTGGCGGTTTTAACTAACGGTCAAGTTATCTCCGAGGAAACTGGCGTCAAATTAGATAAAGCGACGGTGGAAATGCTCGGCTCGGCGCGAAAAATTGTCGCCGATAAAGATAAAACAACAATCATTGGTGGTAAGGGTCGAGCAGTTGAAATTAAAACCAGAATTGATGTGATAAAAAAACAAATTGAAAAAACCACTTCAGAATATGATAAAGAGAAATTGCAGGAGCGACTTGCTAAACTTTCCGGCGGTGTTGGAATTATTAAAGTCGGTGCGGCGACGGAGGTTGAGCAAAAAGAGAAAAAGCATCGGGTTGAAGACGCGGTTGAGGCGACAAAGGCGGCGATCGCCGAGGGAATTGTCTCTGGCGGCGGCGTGGCACTGATTGATGCGATTCCGGAACTTCTTGAATTGAAATTAGAGGGCGATCAAGCGATTGGCATTGAAATTGTTCGTCGGGCGCTTGAAGAACCGATACGATTGATTGCTGAAAATGCCGGCGTTGACGGCGGCGTGGTAATTGAAAAAGTTCGGGCGCTTTCTGCCGGTGATGGTTACAATGCCGAGACCGATGAGTACGGTAATATGATGAAATTCGGAATTATCGATCCAGCAAAAGTTACTCGTTCTGCTTTGCAAAATGCTGCATCAGTTGCCGCAATGTTTCTGACAACCGAAGCGGCAGTTGCCGAAAAACCAGAGAAAAATCCACCAGCCGGAATGCCACCGATGGGAGGTGGAATGGATCCGTCTATGATGGGAATGTAAACTACGCTGATTTTTTACGCCTGCCTGCCGGCAGGCAGGCTGAAATAACGCTGATAGAATCAATTAAGCAAAAATCCCCTTGGTTTTCACCTTGGGGATTTTTGCTTGTTGAAAATGATTTTTTTTGCTATGCTATTTACGTATACGCAAAAGGAGGATAGGATATGGCGAGAACTCAAATAACCCGTCCATGTTCTAAAAAAGAGCAAACAATTCGATTATTGGAGCAATTATTGTCTGAGTTTGGCTTATGCCCAATAGTAGACGTGCCAGAAAATGAACCGTATTTACTGTTTCTGGAAATTACTGAGGAACAAATTCCTGAACTAAGATTTCGACTTTATTGTTTTCTTGAATCGCGTTCGGCCAGAAATGCACCATCTACACAAGAAGTTTTATCTGTTCTAATTACTGGCGATAGAATGCCAAGGGGGATACCAGAGGGGATAATTGATGGTGGTGAAACTGGGTCTTACTTTGAATTACGAAATACAGATTCTCGCCACGAACTAGTTTCGGAATTTCCAGCAAATTACTGAGAAATTGAAAACATAGGATGTAAGTCAAGCATGACAGATTTTCATTAATTTTGTAGTTCGAAGGTATTGTTAATTTAAGAGTGTTATCTCCTTTCGAAGTCACTCTGACTTCGTTTTTTTATGCCAGTTTGGTTTTGGCGCCGGCAGGGAGGGGCTCTAGTTTTGCCACCTCGAAATTATCTTTGACGATGATTTTATTTTTTTCAATTTTAACGATTGATGATGCTGGAATTATTCTTTGGTCCCAAAGTTTGGCGGCGTAGAGCCGAACAATTGTTAGGGTTAAACTGTCGAGAACATAATCATAAACGCGACCTAAATAATCGTTATTTTTGGTTACTACTCTTGCCCCGATGATTTTCGGTCGACTTTTTTCTTTTTTGTGCAGACGCACAAGCTCGCTGGAATCAACCAACGAATCTTCATTTTGAACTATTATCGCTACCTTAGAAATTTCAACAATCTCTTTTTTTGAGACAAATTTTAATTTAGAAAAGAATCCGGCCGGTTTGGCAATTGCCGCTTCAATTGTGCCATCATCGTCACTAACAAAAAAGTCGAAAAACCGCCCGACTTTTTGCTGGGTTTTTAGTTCGTAGATTGGCAGTTTAATGATTTTGGAGAATTCGATAAGCATAGTGTAAAATTCTAAATTCGAAATTCGAATATCGAAGCACGAAACAGTTCCGTATTTTGAATTTTATTTTATTCGAATTTGTTTCGGATTTCGGATTTCGTGCTTCGAATTTTCTGTGTTTTAATTGGCTCTTTCTACATAAGAGCCGTTTCTGGTATCTACAACAATTTTATCACCAATTTTAATAAAAATCGGGGCGGAGAGTTCTTTGCCGGTTGAAATTTTGACTGTTTTTGTAATTGCTCCTGCGCTGTTACCGCGAACTGCTGGGGGAGCATTAATGACTTCAAATGTCATTTTAATTGGCAGTTCAATTGAAATCGGGGTTTCTCTAAAATAATCAATTTCAACCTCGGAGTTTTCGGCCATAAAGCCAAGCTGTTCCTTAATTTGAGTAAGGGGGATCTCAAATTGTTCGTAAGTCAAAGAGTCCATGAAATGTCCACATTCGGCATCAACATAAAGAAATTGGGCAGATTTTTTCGAGAGCTGTGCCGGCTCGATTTTATCCGATCCTTGAAATGTCTTAGAAATTGATGCACCAGTCAAGAGATTTTTCAACTTCGTTCGCATTACCGCCCCGCCGCGACCCATTTTTGAATGTTCTGAGAAAACCACGACGCACGGTGCGCCGTCATTTATTATTTTAGTGCCAATTTTTAGATCAGTGAGTGATAGCATTAAGAGGAAATTAATACACAAATCTATACACAAATTTTCACAAATAAATTCCTGAAACAATTTGTGCTTATTTGTGTATAGATTTGTGTTCGAATATCAACTATCTCGACACATAAGGAAGCAGTGCCAATTCTCTTGCCCGTTTTATCGCTGTTGAAAGGAGTCGCTGGTGTTTTGAGCAGGTTCCGGTTCTGGCTGAAACCTCAATTTTTGACCAGCGATTCAAATAACGAGACAATGTTTGAGTGTCTTTGTAATCAATTTCTTCAATTTTGGACTTGCAAAAAAAACATTTTTTGCGGTTAAATACATTTTGCATAAAGTTCTTTGTTATCTTGAATTACGAAATCATTTTTGCGGGCTCTTGCCAAATTTCTAGGCGCTTTCCTCGCCGCTGGCGAAGGCGCTTGCAACCGTCGAAATTTGGTAAGAGCTCGCAATCCTCGGTTCAAATTATTATTAAAACGGAATATCATTTATATCAATTTCTTCGCTGTCGGCGGCTGGTTTCTCCGCTGGTTTTTCCACAGCATCTGCCGGCTTTTCTTCGGTGTTAGTTGACTTTTCCGCTCTCGGTGCTTCATATCCGCCACTATCGCTTTTGCGACCAAGGAGGATAAAGTTGTCAGCCACTATTTCTGTTCTATATCGTTTTACACCATCTTGCCCTTCCCAATTTCTTGTTTGCAGACGACCTTCGACATAAACCGGTTGGC
>CAZVFH010000028.1:0-9687 GCA_964626415.1 uncultured Candidatus Saccharibacteria bacterium | reverse complement strand
CAAACTGCTCGGCGATGTCATTTGCCGTTTCGGCGCCGATATGACGAATTCCAAGCGCATAAATAAATCGCTCAAGTGAAATTTTTTTGCTTTTTTCTATTGAAGAAATAATATTTTCGGCCGATTTTTCAGCAAAGCGCTCGAGCGGCTGTAAATCTTCAACTTTTAATTTAAAGATATTAACCGCTGATTCGACCAAGCCAACATTTATCAATTGCTCTATAATTTTTGGACCCATTCCATCGATATTAAAAGCATTTTTTGACACAAAAAATTCCAAACTTCGCCGCAAACGAACGGCACAATTTTTCTTTTTACAATAATAGTCAACTTCATCGGCTTTTTTCTCAACTCCCCCGCCGCAGATCTGACAAACTTTTGGCATTTTGAAACTTTTTTCGCTTCCTGTACGCATTTTTTTTATTACCTCAACAACTTCAGGAATAACATCACCAGCTTTTCGAATAATTACCGTGTCACCAACTCTAATATCTTTGCGGGCGATTTCATCGGCATTATGCAAAGTCGCCCGTGAAACAGTTGATCCGGCAACCAATGTCGGATTCATCACTGCGACTGGTGTTAATTTTCCAGTCCGACCGACTTGAATAATAATTTCTTTTACTTGCGATGTCGCTTCTTCGGCGGCAAATTTATAGGCGATCATTCCCCGCGGCGCTTTACCGACGACTCCCAAACGATCAAAGGCCTTTTTGTTGTCGACGATGATAACAACACCATCGGTTTGGTATGGCAGATTTTCTCGTGCCGATTCCCAATGTTTCAAAAAGTTCTCGACCTCCGCCAAATTCTTGCAATGTTTATTATTTTTATTGATTTTAAACCCCAAACACTTTGCTAAGTCGTGTTCCTCATGATGAAATTGCAGACCCAATTTTGACGCAACAGAGTAGACAAAGAAATCCAAATCGCGGCTGGCGGTAATTTTTGGATCAAGTTGGCGAATTGAGCCGGCGGCAATATTTCGCGGATTAGCATATTTTGCCAGACCCGATTTCTCGCGCTCGGCATTTAATTTTTCAAAATCAGAAGTTGACAAAAACGCTTCCCCCCGAACTTCAAATTTTTTCAAGAGCCCTTCGGCGCCGCGACGACATAATAAATTTTCGATTTCGTCATTCCCGCGAAGGCGGGAATCTACTGATAGTTTAAGATCACTATTAGTGGATCCCCGACTAGATCGGGGATGACGGATTGAAAGTGGAATAGAGCCGATTGTTTTCAAATTATTCGTCACATCTTCGCCAATAACTCCATCGCCTCTTGTTGAGCCGAGCGATAAAATTCCATTTTCATAAATTAAAGAAGCCGCAAGTCCGTCCATTTTTAATTCAACAAAATAGCCATGCTCTTCGATAGCTGGTTTTGCTCCAAGTTTAAAAAGTCGCTCCTCCCATTTTTGCAATTCTTCGAAATTAAAGACATCATTTATCGAAAGCATTTTTATTTCGTGGTGAACTTTGGCAAATTCTTTTGCCGGTTTTGCACCAACTCGCTGGCTTGGAGAATCCGTAATTATTAAATCAGGAAACTGCTCTTCAAGTTTTACAAGTTCGTGAAATAAAGAATCATACGCCGCATCAGAAATTTTTGGCGCATCTTTTGTGTTGTATAAATAGCGATGCTCATCAATTTCTTTGCGAAGTTGAACTAGTCGCTTTTTTGCTTCACCTCTTGACAACATAATTTGATTTGCTATAATTAATATTAATCACGATGGAAGGGCACACCTAAGGTTTCGTCCGAAGGTCGCTCCCTTCTTTTTTTGTTTGTCCAAGTTTTATTTCCAATTTATGAATATAAACAAAATACTGGCGAAATTTCCGCAAAAGTGCTGAATAACGATTTGGGTTTGGAATTATCAGATTTAAAAATTTCTTATTCTTTATCAAATATTCAATCAAGCAATAAAAATCCCCGTCACCGGAAACAATGATCGCTTTATCAAAATTTGGGAGTTCTATCATTGTATGAAGTACAAGTTCGGCATCAACATTGCCTTTTGTATATGATTTTTGATCTTTTTTATATTTCAAAGTTGGTTTAAAAATCAACTCATAATTGGACTTTTTCAGAAATTTGTAAAGTGATTTGTTTTTTTCAACATAACCGATAAACAAGAATGCCTTTTTAACATTAAATTTATCAGACAAATAAACTCGAAAACGTTGATAATCAAGTTTCCACCCCATGTCCAAAATCGCTAAATTTAGATTTTGGCTATCAATAAAAGCATAATTATTTAATTTGTTTTTAGTCATAAGATTTCATTTATCAATCCTTCGGCATTATCAAGAATATATCCAAATCATAACACTTTTTGGTAAGATTGATAAGAAAAAATGATTTGAAATTTTTGACAAAAGAATATACTTGGTGATAATATGGTTTTAGAAACCAACAAGGAAGGTGCTGGCAATGGCAAGTGAAAGATTGACATTGTTGGCAATCGGAGCCGCAATTGATGTCGACAAAATCATTTTGGGAAGATTCGGAAATTCTAGTACTGAAACTAATTTGGAACCGTTGAAGGATTGGCTTTGTGAAACGGTCCGTCATTTTAAAAGATGTGGTATTGATCCTGAATACCAGCGGCTTCATCTTTTTGACAAGAGACAGCCAACGCTTGCCGAAGCACTTGATTACCGCCCCGATCCGGAGAAAAATTTCTCATGGCCTAATTACTTTGACGAATTGATTAGCCGAATCACTATCCATTTGTGCACGCTTCAAGCCATTTGTCATGATCCTTTGAGTATTTTCAACCACACAAGTTTGGCAGAACTGCGAGGGTTTTGCGTCAATCTTTCAAAAGCCGCAAGTGCACACGAACCGTTTAGAGAATTTCGTCTTGCCGCCTGAATTTAAGCAAAAAATCAAAACTACGCCGCTAGGGCGTAGCTTTTTTTTAAAATAAAATTAATTACTAACTCTTTAGCGCGACTGTAATTGAAACGCCGCTGGAGCTTGAATCGAATGTTAAATTCAACTGGTAATCAGCATTTTCATAAATGTCAATAATTGCACCAAAAGAAGTTGATGATGAGTTTGTCCAGCCGGCAGACACGACTTGGGATTTATAAGAATCGTAATCGCTTTGGCTGGTTTCGGAAATTATCACCGACCAACCCTTTGAACCCTCTTCGTTAATTTTTGTCGCCATTGTAATTTTGCCTTTGGAGTATTTTGGCACGCTTGACGGCATATCCGATGGCCAACTAACACCACTGCCAGTGTCAACATCAACTTTGCCGCCAGTAACTGAACTAACAATTCCTTCGGCTAATTTTTCCCCGGCTTTTCTCGCGACATACCCAACAACGACTTTTCCAATAATTCCCAAGATCACAAGCACGACAACAATAATGATAATAATCAAAACGGCATTATTTTTTTTGCCACTTGGTGCCGCTGGCGCCGGAGCAACTTCTGCCGACTTTGTTTCTTCGGACATTTTCCTCCTAACTACGCTGATTAATTAACACTGAAATAACGCTGATAAATTCAATACTACGCAACTATTATATAATCCTTTTTGGAAAATAAAACACTTGTAATTAAAAACGCAAGTGTTTTTTAACCTGCCTGCCGGCAGGCAGGCGCTTTGTATTCGCCCGCAGTGAGATTTTTGTTATCTTGTTATAAAAAAATGCCTGCTTGAGGGCAGACATGGAAAAATATTTTTCTATGTTTGTTTGACGGCTTCTTTTGCTGATTGAGTCGCAAATTCCAAATCTTTAACATTTGACGCTTCATTTGTTGCTCGCGCAGCAAGATACTCCGCAATAGGATAACGGCCATTCCAAAGTAATTCCTCTGCATAACCCGCATAACCACACTGACATTCGAAGACAACTTGTTTGCTAAAAATACTGCCAAAAAGAACTGCGCTGTCGTGTCCAATCCAACCCTCTGGATTTCTATTCGCATTCCTGCGAAGTCGCCTTAACTTTGCCAGATCATGCCCCAAAAATCTTTCATCATCTGCAAAATGAACTCTACCACATACTTCACACAAAACACAAGTCCCAGCTAAATCACGAAATGCTTCATCAAAATGTTGCGAACATTCATTTTCCCCAAAAACTGGATATTTCCTTTTCGCCACTTCGGTCACTTCCCTTCCTTCAGTGTTGTGTTTCGAATATATCAATTGCTGATTTTTTTGTCAAATTTTTTATCAAGTTTTATTAAACTTTTTTTGTTAGACATTGAAAATTTTGCTAAATAATAGCACTGGCAAATGAAATATAGCCCATTCAGATTTGAGTCGATCGACTCAAATCTGAATGGAAAGTATTTACTAGTTCCCTAAATTTATATAAATTCTATCAAAACTTCTAACAATAATATATAAATTTAGCTTCATTTTGTAGCGATTTGAACCGATGGTTCAAATCGCTACAAAAACATTTATTGGAAAATTATTAAAAAATTTATTTTTCCATTCCTTCCAATGCTTTAATTCTCTCTGCAACCGGTGGATGGGTGTCGAAGAGGCCGGAAAACCATGAACGTTTTTTGGTTGGATTTGTGATGTAAAGAAGTGATGTTGCGTCATTGGCAAAACGCACTGGTTGCTTGAATCCAGAGATTTTTTTCAGCGCCGAAGATAATCCTTCGGGATAACGAGTCAAAAGTGCGCCATTGGCATCAGCTAAAAACTCTCGTTTGCGAGAAATCGCTAATTGAATTAGAGTTGCCGCGATTGGTGCTAAAATCGCCAAAATTATTCCGAAGATCAAGCCAAAATTTCCGGACGAATTATTATCATCATCAGAGAATCCGCCCCAAAAACCAATACGAAAAAACAAGTCAGAAATCATTGCAACCACTCCGACTAAAACAACGATCACAACCATTAAAAGCGAATCACGGTTGCCTATGTGAGAAAGTTCATGGGCTATTACGCCTTCTAACTCCTTTTTTTCTAGCATCTCCATAAGTCCGGAAGTTACAGCAACCGAAGAGTGTTTTGGATCACGACCGGTGGCAAAAGCATTTGGCGAGAGATCAGAAATCAGATAAATTCCTGGTTTAGGTAAGCCGGCGGTGATTGCTAAATTCTCGATTAGTCGGTGGAGTTCTGAATTTTCCGATTTTTTCACCGGTTTAGCGTGAGAAATTGACAATGCAATTTTATCGCCCCAAAAGTAACTAGCAAATGCTTGAACAACTGAAACCAAAACGGCCAAAATCAAAATTATTGGCTGATTGTAAATGTAGGAAAAAATGTAACCAACAGCAATAACAAAAATTAAAAATAGGGTAATAAAAAACCCTGTTTTGAAACGATTTCTGCCAATTTGATCGTAAATTGTCATCTAAAAAGAATTAACATCCAAAAAACCGGCTAAAGATGATTTTAGCACAACATTAAAAAATAACAAACCTTCAAAAAATTAAAGTGAAATTTTCTCAGCAATTAGCCCAACAATTGGCAAGCGCTCTTGTTTGCCAGTTAAAACATTGATAATCCCAGCCAGCCAAACAACCAGAAATACTGCCAAAAATACCCAACCGAGGACCGAGATCCAAAAAGAAATAATCACAACAATTGAAGAAACAAAAAGAATTGCCCCTTGCTTGGCATGGTAGTGAACAAACTCATTATCTTTCAAAAGGCCGAGCGGCAGAAAAAAGAGGATCGGCAGATAAGACAAGAGTGAAATTAAGCGAGTTTTGATTGGTAGTTTTTCTATCATTAAATTATTTTACTAATTCGAGCGAAAAAGGATACTTATAATCTTCCCCTTTTGATGCCGCCATTGCTGCCATAATGCAGAAAATTAGATTAACAACAAAAAGCGCTGGGTAAAGAATAAAACCGATACCAACAAAAGCCAAAACAAAACAGATTGCCCAACCGATTGTGATGGTAATCTGAAAATTTAGTGCTGACTTTGCCTGCGCATAGGCGTACTTTTTGTCCTTTGATGTCAAATAAATGATCAGTGGACCAACAAAACCGACCACAATACCTAAAATGTGAGCGATCATTGCTAAATTTCTCTCCTCACTCCCCGAACTCGAACTTGATTCTTCCGCCATGAAAACCTCCTCTTGCCCCTACAAAATCCTGAATGAACGAATTCTGATTCGTAATTTCGTTAAATTCGCCTGCCTGCCGGCAGGCAGGTAATTTGATAGGGGAATTATTATTTCTAAAATTTGACTTCGACGTTTTTTCTCTCAGCAACATCTTCAAGTTCAAAAAGCTCTTTCTTCCGGTAATGAAGTATGGAAGCAACAACATTGGATGGAAAGCTTTCAATTGCGATATTTAAATCGCGAATATTGCCATTGTAAAACCTCCGCGCTGCTTGGATTTTGTCTTCGGTATCAGTGATCTCTTTTTGAAGTTCGAGAAAATTTTCATTTGCCTTTAAGTCCGGATAATTTTCAGCGACAGCAAAAACCGATTTTAACGCCTCGGTGATTTGATTTTCGGCTTTTGCTTTTGCCTCAACCCCTTTGGAAGAAATTGCATCAGCGCGAGCTTTGGTTACATCCTCAAAAAGCAATTTTTCATGTTTAGCATAACCCTTAACTGTCTCAACTAAATTTGGGATAAGATCGTGACGCCGTTTTAATTGAACATCAATATCGCTCCATGCCTCCTCTGAGCGATTTTTTAATGACACTAAACGATTAAAAATCGAAACAACCGTAATTATTAAGATAGCGCCAATGATAATTATTATCCAAATTGCTGACATAATGTTCCTTTCTTTTGAAAAACTTATTCATTCACCAAATAATAAAGAAAATACGATCCAACTTTCTTCCCCTCTGAATCACTTGTATTTTCTAACACCGCTGACAATCGATAACTTGAACCATCTGACTCATATCCATAATAATACTTTTGTGGAGTTGGGTCAAGCGGCATCTCTGTTAGATAATTTGGAACAAGCGCAATATAAATTTTGCTTGTCTCATTGCCAGTTTTTTCTATTGAATCGGTTTTCGGGTAGCTGTCATAAATTAGAAAATAACGATCAAGAGCAGCCGCAATTCTTGCAAGATCGCTTTTTCTTTGGCTGTCACGGCCAGCAGTAGTTTCTGATGACTGACCGGTTGAACTATTTGTCGACGACGAGCTTGAAGTTGACGATGTCGACTGTGCCGAACTGCTGGCAGCAACAAAATCAGCTGGAATTGGATAGGTGTTCGTAGCCGAAGCAAAATTATTTAATTTTAAAATCGTCTCAACCCGAGAGATCGCCGAACTGTTATTCGTAACTATCGTCAATTTTATTTGATGCAAACGATGATCTTTTATGCCGACCCAAAATTCAACTTCAGCATTCTCGACGCTATTGCTACTAATACCAAACGCTGAAAGCGAATTGCCAACAACAACTTCAGATGAATAATGATAGCAACGGATACCATCAATTTTTTCACTGCCGACACGGCTTCCGGTCATTGAAAAATCAGAAGTGGAGAAGTTGCTACCAAGAAAATCAGCGGCAATATTCTCTCCTTTGTAACTATTTAAATCATATTTTATCCACGAATCGCCAGCGTTGGAATTATAAACAATATCCGACGAGGACTTTAAATAAAGATGAGAATTATTGTAGGTCAAGTTTACAAAAGAATTTTGATTTTTTTTCGATGATAATTTAACTTCGGCGCCGCTGGTGTCGGCGGAAAATCCGGCAGTAATTTCAGCTTTCACTTCTTCGACCGTACCTAGAGTTGTCTTGTTTGCAGAATTTGATGCTGATGTTTCGGTTGCGGTTAAAATTGCCGGAATTTTTTCAGCCAAATTTTCATCGGCGAAAAAGGAGATTGGTAGCGCAGTTGCCGACAAAATTGGCGAAATAATATCTGATTTCACCCCGCGATTCAGCGTTAAAATGGCTGAACCGGTTAAATCAAAATTTTTCTCTGATTTTGTTTTCTCGGTCGATTTTACGAAGGCAACAGCCGGATTTGCCGGCAACCCACCCCAAAGTGTTTCAAGGTGAATCAGACCATAAATTTTTTCAAGGCCGATCGATAAGATTCCTTCTTCGGTTAAAAATATGCCAACGAAAAATAGAGTGAGTAAAGCTGCAACAGTGGAAAAAATAACAATTCGAAGTTTATTTTTGCCGGAGGGTTTTTTTGTTAAAGCTTGATTTGTCGCAGAAGTTGGCTTTATTGTCGGCTGCGGAGATTTTGCCGGAGCATTTCCCGTCTGCACAAAAAGATGGTCAATATCGCTGGAATTTGCTGGAGTTGCAACAGGTGTTTTTGCTGGAATAGTTTCGGTTGAAGACACAATCGACGGAGTATCCTTGACCGGAACATTTTCGGCTGTGGTTGGTGGAGGTAAGACAACCGCTTGGCTGGTTTTTGGTTTTTGAATAATATCACTTTCAAGATTTTTTGCTGGCGGAACATTCGGTGCGACAGAAGGCGTAGCGATTTCTGGCTTTGAAAGCGGAATTTCAACGCCAGCGGCCATTTGCCCAGTTTGGGGAGCAGCATTTTTTGCTAACTCTTCTTGCTTGGCATAGACCGTTTGCCAAAAATTGTCTTCAGAATTTTCTTTTTCAGCAGTTACCGGTGATTTTGTTTCTGGCACTGAAACGACCGGTGACTGATTAGGGGTTGATGGCAAGACAACTGGTGGCCGGTTGGTGATAGCAGATGGTACTGGCTGGGTGACTGGAGCGGAAATATTTTCATTAATTTTTTCTTCAACTTTCGGAGTTGAAATTGCTTTCTCTGCCTCAACTTTTGCTCCAACTTCTTCACCAATATTCCCTGGAACTTGTAGAGCCGCTGGCGCAGGTGTTGGTGTTGGGACTTGTGGCTGATTTGCCAGCGACAAATCACCAACAACTGTTGGTTGTGGTTTTTTCGTTATGTCTTTTTCGTCCAAGACCTCGTCCCATGGACTCGAGCTAGTAGTTCCCTGATCTGCCAAATCCCTCCTTACATTCTATATTCTAGCAGAAAAAAATTTAGATAGAAATCTCTATTTCTTTTTTACTTTTGTCGCCGAGACATCGACTTTGACATTTAGTTTTTCGCCGTCTGCAAATTCAGCGACAACTTCGGTTTCACCAATTTTCTTAATTGGTTTGTCTGGTTCAATTGATTTTGCTGAAAAACCAACAATTCTTTCGATTTCCGCTACAACTTCATCGGGTTTTACACTGCCAAACAATTTATCATCTTTGGCTTCTTTTTTGAAAGCGACGACTAAACCCTGGTGTTTTTCCAGCGCTTCCATTATTTGATTTTTTTCTGATTCGATCTTTTCTGCTTCTGCTAACTTTTTTGTAAGAAGCGCTTTTCCTTCGGCTGACTCAGCAGAAACCGCCAATTTTTTTGGAATTAAAAAATTTCTGGCATAGCCCGGTTTTACATCTTTTTCGTCGCCACTTTTTGCAACATTTTTCACATCAACTAAAAATACAACTTTCATAATAATTTTTTTAATGATTATTACAAATTACGAAATTCACTTTCTTTTGTCATCTCGAACTGACGCTGGGTGTCATCCCGAACTTGTTTCGGGATCTCAGTAATTGATTGCTGAGATGCTGAAATAAATTCAGCATGACGGATTATTTATTAATTTCTAAATTCAAAATAACTCTAACTTTTATCATAGCGCCAAAACTCCAAATTCGCAACCCATTGACAAGAAATGTATAAGTA
>CAZVFH010000027.1:0-9993 GCA_964626415.1 uncultured Candidatus Saccharibacteria bacterium | reverse complement strand
ATGCCCGGCTTTTAGTCAGAAACATTCAAACCTTACGCCAAAAACAAGGCTTAAAATTAAGCGACAAAATCAAAATTCTCGCTCCTAACTGGCCTAAAAATTTTGAAAAACAAATTTTACAAAAAACCCTGGCCGTCAATATCCAAAAAGGCAAAAAACTTAAAATTGAAAAAATATCGGTATAAACTAAACTGTGTTTAACAAAAATTGGCTGCCTGTTGCTATCAGCCTTCTTATTCTTCTTTCCCTCAATCTTCTGGCCATCAGTTCTGTCGCTCCTCAACTTTTAAATAAACAGCTAATTTCTTGGATTGTCGGCATCATCCTCTTTTTTCTTGGTCGTCAATTCACCGTTTCCCAACTGGCTCCGGTCAAATGGCACATTTTTATTCTTTCCTGTCTCCTCCTTCTTTTGCCCATTTTTTTCGGCGACAGCACCCGCGGTTCTCAACGCTGGCTGAATTTGGGTTTTATTTCTTTTCAACCTTCAGAAATCGTCAAACCCGGCTTAATGCTTTTTTTGGCCAACAGTCAAACCCTTATCTCCCAACTACTTCATTTTCTACCCGTTTTAATCATTTCTCTTCAACCCGATTTGGGCAGTTCCATTTCCGTTCTTTTCTTAATCAGCCCTCTTCTGATTCATTATCAAAAACTGTTAAAAATCAGCCTTATTTCTCTTCTGATTCTTAGTCTAGCTTCCCCTCTGATTTGGAATAAAGTCCTCTTACCCTACCAACAAAAACGAATAATTACTTTCCTCCGGCCCGAATATGATCCCCTTGGTCAGGGTTACCACGTCATTCAATCAAAAATTGCCATTGGCTCCGGCGGTATTTTTGGTAAAGGCTACAAAAAAGGCAGTCAGGGTCGACTACTTTTCTTACCCGAAAAACACACCGATTTCATTTTTGCCGCCATCACTGAAGAATTGGGCCTCGTTGGCGCCGGTTTAATTCTCTTTGCCTATTTTCTTCTCTTAAAAACTTTATTAAAAAAAGCCTTTTCTCAAACGAATTTAGCCCAACAACTTTTTACCCTGGGCATTACCATTCAAATCTGGCTGCAGGCTTTCATCAACATCGGTATGAACTTAGGCCTTTTGCCCGTCACCGGCATCCCCCTGCCCTTTGTTTCTGTCGGCGGCAGCTCCGTCATTTCTCTACTTTTTTCCTTAGGCATCATCTATTCCTTATGATATAATCCTCGAGTATGAAATATGCTGTTATTGCCCTTTCCGGCCACCAATATCAAGTCGAGGAAAATCAGGTTATCACCGTCGACAAACTTGGCAAAAAAGAGAAAGAGGTCGACTCTACTGCCAATATTCTTCTCTATGTTGATGGCAAAGACATCAAAATCGGCAAACCTTTTTTAGAAAACGCCCAAGTCAACTTTGAAATTGTCAAAAATTATAAAGGTAAAAAACTTAGTGTTTTCAAATACAAAGCTAAATCCCGTTACCGCAAAACCCAAGGTTTCCGCCCTCAACTTACCGACATTAAAATCACCAAAATATCCATTAAGCCGGCTACAAAATCTACTTCTAAACCCAAAAAACAAGTGTTTAGTGTTTAGAATTTAGAGTTTAGAATTTAATCAAAGTATGGCTCATACAAAATCACAAGGAAAAACCAATCAAAAAAGTGTTCGCCCCGGCAAAAGAAGAGGTGTTAAACTTTTTGGTGGTCAAGTCGTCAAAACCGGCCAAATTATCGTCCGTCAGATCGGTTCAAAATTTCATGCCGGATCAGGCGTTAAACAAGGTAAAGATTTTACTCTCTACTCCGTCAGACCGGGAATCGTAAAATTCTTCAAAAAACTGGACAAAAAGATGATTTCCGTCATCCCTGCCCACCAATTTACCCGCCCAAGTGGACAGGCAGGCCTGCCAAAAACTGATACCCTCTGATAGTTTTTTTCCTCTTTTTTCACAAGCGTTTTCATAGTATTCTTATTCCATGAAAGCGGTTACCCAAATTGCCACCAATCAGCTCGAACCAAATCCCTTACAACCCCGTGGAGTCATCAATCCCGAATCAATTGCAGAACTGGTCGACTCCATCAAAGAACACGGTATTTTAGAACCTTTAATCGTCGCTAAAACCCCCGCCGGCTACCAGATTATTGCCGGTGAACGCCGTTGGCGAGCCGCCCGCATTGCCAAACTAGAGTATGTCCCCGCCATCATCAAAGAAACCACCCCTCAACAAATGTTGGAAATGGCCATTGTCGAAAACATCCAACGAAAAGACTTAAACCCCATCGAAAGAGCCAGGGCTTTTCTTCGTCTAAAAGAAGAATTCGGCTTCGACAACCACCAAATCAGCAAAAAGATCAGCAAAAGTATTCCCTATGTCATCAACGCCCTAAAACTATTAACCTTGCCAGACGCTCTCAAAGACGGTCTTTTATCGGGCCTTATCAGCGAAGGCCACGCCCGAGCTTTAGTTAGCATTGGCGACACCCGCCTAACCATCGAAGCCTACAAAATTGTCTTGAAAGAAAAAGCTTCTGTTCGCCGTGCCGAAGAAATCGCCCGCCGCATGAAGAAAAAAATTGAAGAAGGCGAAGTTCCCATCACCAAAGAAAATCTGCCACAATTCCTAAAATCCAAATTCGATGATATTGGCACTGACCTTCAGTCAAACTTTACCGGCACTCAAAACAGCATCAAGATCTCCCAAACCACCACCGTTACCCGAGTTGTCATCCAATTCAAGGGCCCGGTCGAACAAAGATTTGAAAATATTCAAACTCTTTACCAAAAAATCTGCGGCCAAGCCATGAAAGCCGATCAAAAGGAAAGCTAAAGAGTCACCTTTGTCACCAAACCAAGCGAACTTACCGGCCAATACTTAAAAAAAGCTTTACCTATAATCGAATCCCGCGACACCGGACCAAACTCACGCCCGTCACGCGAATGAGACCTATTGTCCCCAAAACAAAGATAATAACCCATTGGCACTAACTTTTCTACTCCCTCTAAACTATAAGCCCCAGGCTGTGTCACAAGATCCTCCGGCAAAAAATATTGATCTAATTTTTCGCCGTTAACATAAACCTTGCCTCCCATCACTTTCACCCGATCGCCGGGCAGGCCGATGATTCTTTTAATATATTCACACTCATCTTCAGAGCAAGGCTCGCTTGGTGGGGCTTTAAACACCACCACGTCGCCTCTTTTTGGCTCTCCAAACCGATAACTAAGTTTATCGGTCAACAAATATTCTCTATCTTCAAAATTCGGCACCATCGAAGTACCGTTAACCTCGTTTGGTTGGGCCACAAACAAATAAATAATCACAAAAACCGACAAGGCCAACACAATTGATTGGACAAATTCTAAAATAAAGCTTCCCAGAGCAAAACCCGCATCCTTTCTTCTCTCTATTTTCATAATCTCTAGTTTACCTCTCTAGATAGCATCAGGCAACCGGCAAATCAATCGGGGATTGATATAATCAACTATCGGTTGTTTAGCTCAGTTGGTTAGAGCGCATCGTTCACATCGATGAGGTCGGAGGTTCGAGTCCTCTAACAACCACGAGAACCGAAGAAGGAGGCCGAGGCTTAAGCCGAGGTCCCGAGAGCGCCAGCGATTGGGATTCGAGTCCTCTAACAACCACCGCCAATAATTTTTACTTAATACAAAATACAAGAATGGACCAGGAACCAAACAAACCCCAACCAGAAAAAAAAGGCGCAACACAAACATCCTTTGAGAGCATCCTGTTTACAGATCAATCTCCTAGTTACGAATCTCCTCCTGACGAAATTACTATGATCCCCTTATTAACAAACGTAACAATCGACCTGAAAAGAAGAACCGTACAAGATTCCGGGAAAACAGAATTTTTATATAGATTTACGTTAGAAGCAGATAATAAAATCGCAGTAAGACCTTCCCTTGGAGATCCAGTTAGAGGTAGCCACACTGAAGTTTCTTCTCTACGACCACAATCTGCCGGAAGATTCTCTCATAGACCCTTAATCTATCTTGGAACTGCCCACTCTCACGGTAACACCTCTCCTCCTCCGTTTTCGGACATAAGTGTTCTTTTAAAAAGAGATGATCGATTTGCAATTGTCACAACCGAGAATAGATCATACTTATTTCTTAAAACAAAGGATACCAAACAAGCAGAAAACTCCGAAATCTGGGAAACAGAACAATATCGCCATTTTGCAGATCGAATTGCCAAAGGAGAAAACAAACATGGTGAAACCGATACAGAAAGAGTAGACAGAACAATTTGGGAACAAACTCTCCTTCTATGCCAAAGGCACAAACTCCTCGTCTACACTAGCGATAATTCCGTAGACTATCAACTTTTTAGCTAAAGCCGGCAATAACCCTCATCCGGCTCTAACCACTCCCTGCCCTTATCCATCAATCTATCAGCCTGTTTTGGCCCCCAGCTACCCTGTTTATAAACAAAAACTTTGGATTTTTTTAAACCGTCAATCAGGCGCCAATGGGCTTCAATTTCTTTATTAAATACAAACCATTCTCTTTTGCCCCTAATCGCCAACAATAATAGTTTTTGGTACGGATCCAGCAATTCGCCATTTTTTCTCGAAAAACATAATTTCATTAACCTTTCGCCTATTTGTCCCTCCAAGCCGGATTCTTTTACTTTGGTTTTTAAAATAATACCCTCATCCGGTTGTATTCTAAAAATTAAATTATTACCTCCTTTAAAAATAATGGCCACCTCTGCTACCCGATTTTTTAATTTTTTACCACTTCTAAAAAAAACCGGCACACCGTTCAATCTGCCTTTCACAAAATCAGCCCTAAAGGCAAAAAAGGTCTCCGCTTTACCCTTATATCCCTCATATTTTCCTCTCACTAATGAATTCTCTTCTACTTGCAAATTTTGCACCGCCGTCAATCTCGCCTCAAACACATCTTTTTTATTAAGTTCCATCACTGCATATACCAACATCTGCAACAAATGGTTTTGACCCACATCCCGCAAAGCCCCCGTCTTTTCATAATAATCACCTCTATCTTCCACCCCAAAATCCTCGGCCATCAACACTTGAATATGGTCAATTAAAACACCTTTCATCAATTCCTCAAAAATAATATTCTCTCTTCTAAAAACCATCATATTTTCCACCATTTCCTTAGCCAAATAATGATCCACCATAAACAACTGTTCTTGTCGATAAAACCGACCAACCAGTTTATTTAATTCCATCGCCGACCGCAGGTCTTTACCAAATGGTTTTTCCAACATCAACCTGGTCCAACCGCAATCACTGTTGTTTAACTTTTTCTTACTCAAACCCTGCAAAATCGGCCCATACAAATCAGAAGACACTGCTAAATAAAAAATTCTATTTTCACCCTTCAAGGCATTTAAATTTTTCTCTATTTCTGCAAACAGGCTTTCTTCCCGTACATCGCCCCACAAAAAATCAAATTTGTCTACAAAATCTTTATCGTTCCTTCCAATCGATCCGGTCACCACCTCTTCATATTCCCAACCACTTCTCCGTCTACCCGATATCCCTATTATCCGAAAATTTTTCAACCTTCCGCTGGCAAAAAGACCATACAAAGCTGGAATAAATTTTTTCTTAGCCAAATTACTGGTAATCCCAAAAACGACCAAAACAAATTTTTGTTCCATATGCTAAATTATTATAATTTAATGAAAAATTTCCTGCTTGTTCTATCACTTTTCACTCTGTCCGGCCTAATCGTCAGTCATTCCTCCTGGCCCCGTTTATTCTCTCACCAAGACCACATCAATCCCCAAGAAATTAAGGAAAATTACGACCCTTCAGCCAAAATCGCCATTTTCAACAACAAAGCTATTAATATCCCCTCCCAACAATATTTTGGCAGTCATGTCCTTGGAGTAGAGGACAAAAAAGGCAATACCACCAACAAAAGAATCGAAATTGATCTTACCAATCAAAGACTTTATGCCTTCGAAAACGACCAAAAAATCCACGAATTTTTAGTTTCCACCGGCACCTGGGGCCGCACTCCCACCGGCACTTTTAAAATTTGGACCAAGATCAGATCACAAAAAATGTCAGGTGGCTCCAGAGAATTAGGTACTTACTATTACCTTCCCAACGTTCCCTATATTCTCTTTTTCGGCAATGCCCAATTTCCCAACAATCTTGGCTTCAGCCTTCACGGCACTTATTGGCACAACAATTTCGGCGTGCCCATGTCCCACGGCTGTATCAATATGAAAACCCCGGACGTCGCCCAAATTTTCGACTGGGCCACCCTTGACACTCCGATTACTATCTACGGCAAATACGAAACCTCTCTCCCCAGCACCTACCACCTCTAGACTACAACACTTCGCCGGCTAGTTTTATCACCAATTTCGACGCCGCCGTCACCACCGCGTAGTCACTTGCTCTTTTATCGTTCGCCCTCTCTATCTTTTCCGTCATCATTTCATAACTATCTGCTCCAAACAAGGTCGGTCTCCATCCGCTTCTTTTTAACAACCTGGCTCTTGTCTCCACCATCGATTTTTGCATCATCGCTTTCCGATACCAAGACTCGGCTATACTTTTAAAAACCCCGCCATTTTCAATTATCAACAACTTTTCCAAATTATCCATTATTCTTTTAGAAACAACACTCTCCCTTTTTCTCTTTCTAAAAGAAAACGACTTATCTGTCAAAGAATTCGTATCCTTATTTTCCACCGCCGTCAACATGGCTTCCAAATCCACATCTAATTCATAATCTCCCAGCAATATTTCCGTATCCCTTTTTATCAAGCCATATAAATAATCGGCAGTTTGGTTATTCAATAGCAATTCTCCACTGTCTGCCTCAACTCCAAAAGACACCGTTTCGCCCATCAGCACCTCACCTTCATAATATTGCCAACCATTGTCATTATTGCCAATCACCAGATGATATGTTCCTTCAAATTCTGGCACCAATTCCAATTGACAATTTTCCTCATTCTCATCCAACATAATAAAACCCATGTCATCCTCAAAGACATTACCATCACAATCAATTCTCATTTTAACCGGAGAACCGACAAAAAACACCGTTTTTGCTTCCAAATCGGGAGCCACCGGTACCTCACCCACCACCTCTCCCAAATCCAATTCAGTAAAAATTTCATCCACCAAATCGCCAACCATTTTAGAATGAGTTGTCTCTATTTCCACAAAGTCATCTCCTTCAAACTTAGCGCTTTTCAGTAACACCGTCCCGTCACCATCACCAAACTCATAATCAATTACCTTTCCATCCGGCCAAATTCCCAAGGCTTCTTCAAAAATCGTCCTTTGGGCCAAGTTTGTCCACTCTTTTGTTTTTTCACCTTTGGCTACCATCGCCTTCAAGTTTGGCCAAATCAAATTTACACTCGCATTCATACCAATCAGATAACTATTTTTACTTTCCATTTTTGACAAGGACAATACTTGTCGCCCCATCTTAGCAAAATCAAAGGTGGGCAATAAATCTTTTAGCACCGGTGCATATTTTCTTATCACTTCAACCCCGGTCTGTCCGTTTTTCTTTTGTAATTGCAACAAAAGATTTAAAGCAATCGACCTGACATCAAATTTATCTGATATTTTAGCCCCACTCCAAGCATCATAAGCTGATAGGGAACCACGATGCGGACTACCCAAACTAATCACCTTGTCAACTTTTTCCAAGTTATTCTGGGACCAAACTCTACCCACCAAACCACCCAAACTATGGCCCACCAAATCAATTTTTTCTCCCACACCAACTATCGTAACCACAAAATCATCAAAATCCTTAGAAATTTCCTCCACTGGTTGCCGCCAATCATAGTTCCACACAAAAAAATCCCGATCTCTCACCAAACCTTTAGCCTCCAAAGCAGAAACCAGGCCATCGTAAGTCTTCACAAAAGGTGTCATTTTCCACTCATCAGCCCCCACTTCTTGGTTATAAACCATCGCCTTTGAGTTCCAACTCGCCCCCAGTCCCGGGATCAAAACAACCTTGTCTATGGTTTCCCCGGAAAATAAAGAAACAAGCCTCACATAATCAATCGAAAGAGAGTTCCAGTCATAACTACCACCGGATAAGGGATTGCCTAAAATAATATTACCCGCCAAACACTGATCACTACCAGTTTCATATAATTCAACATCATCCAAGGATATAACATATGAAGAATCTATTTTCTCAATTTTTAACACATGCCATTCGCCTACAGACAAATTAATTGACCAATATTGACGGTCAATAAGATCTCTGTAATCACTAAAAATAGTACACTGGCCATATTTCTCAAGGCTAAAATCGTTATACATAAAATACGAACCCTCATGAGCGTCCTGCCATAAAGAAAATTGATAAAAAGGATAGTCAGAAGATCCTGTATATCCAATATTTATTCCCGTCCCCATTGAAGCAAGGTTGTTATATTTGAATCTTGCTTCAAAAACCATATCTGCTCCATCCACAAACACACCGTTTAGTTTGCTATATAAAACAGGAAATTTAGGACCAAAATTACTCATCGTCACAACACCAGCATCAAAATTGACCTCCCCACCATTATCAACATACTCCCATTTTGTTTCATCTCGATAATCAAAATTATCTTCAAAAACAATCGACGCAAAAACAGAATGTGTACTTAAAAAGAAAAAGGTTAAAATATAGACAAAAGACACTGTCAACCTAAAAAACACCGACATATAATTTCATAGTAAACCATTTAACAAAAAAAAACAAGTAATGAAAATAGCCATTTTCCACAACCTAAAAAAGGGTGGTGCACTAAATTTTGTTAAAAGCATTTCGGGCAATTTAAAGTCTAAAAATAACAAAATAGACATCTTTTCCTTTGAAAACAATATCCCGAAAAACAAATATAACCATCTTTATTTATACAAACTTAAAAAAACAAAAAATGCTATCTCTCAAATGTTCCAAATTTTTGTTGAACTAAAAAACATAAATAAACAAATTGCTAAAAAAATTGAAAAAAATAAATATGATCTTGTATTAGTTTTTCCCTGTCTATTAACACAATCACCTTTCCTTCTAAAATATTTAAACCATACAAACTTCATCTACGTTTTTACCGAACCAAAAAGAGAATTTTATGAAAAAACAAGTTACGATTTCTCGATCAAAAAAACCATCTCCGACACCATTAGAAAAACGATCAAAATTATTGACAAAATAAACTGTTCTTACGCAAAAAATATTGTCTCGATATCAGAATACTCGTCCAATCAATTATTAAAAATATATAAAAAAAGAGCATTTACTATCTACCCCGGGATAAAATTCACTCATCCAAAAAAAATATATTTAAAAAACAACCAAAAAATCTTATCCGTGGGAGCCTTACAAAAAATAAAAGGGCACGATTTCTCAATCAAACAAATAGCAAAAAAAAGGTACAAAATCAAAATACTTGGAAGAAAAACACCAGACTACAAAAACATAATAAAAATTATTAAAAAATACAAAGCCAAAGATTTGGTTTCTATAATACACACCGAAAAAGAAAACAAGAAAAACACCCTTTATAAAAAACACTCATTATTTTTGGCAAATCAACAGCACGAACCTTTTGGATTAACAACTCTCGAAGCTGTAAATAACAATTGTTACGTAATTGGTAAAAACGAAGGAGGAACTCCTGAAATAATCAGACATGGAATGAACGGATTCCTATACCCTAATTCAATAAAAATTGCCCAAAAAGCACTTGACAAAAAATATAACCAAAAAAATATCAATATAAGCAAAAATTGTAAAATAGATTGGGATAAAACAACAGAACACCTCCTTTACCTCTATCACTACCTCAAAAATGAACCAACAGAATAAACCATCAAAACAACAAAACATTTCTTTACTGCTTCTCACCAAAAACGAGGAAGAAAATATAAAAAATAATTTCTCCTGGCTAAAAAACTGCCCTCGCATCAACGAAATTATTGCCATCGACGATTTTTCTACCGACCATACCGTCGATCAATTAA
>CAZVFH010000026.1:0-10371 GCA_964626415.1 uncultured Candidatus Saccharibacteria bacterium | reverse complement strand
CCGGCCAAACAAACAAATCCAAAAAAGTATCACCAATTGTTACAACATCATACATCTTATTCAAAATTTAGTATGGTATTTGATTAATTTAAATTTAGAAATTTCCAATCTTTCAAATCGTTTGGATTATATTCGTATTTTTCATTGTCATTATATCGCCATTGCCCGTTAGCTGGTGTCACGATTCCGCCAAAAAGTTTTTTGCCCTGATCTTTTTGCCCTTTAATATATTTTGCTAATCCTTCCGCTTTTGGCCCGGCATCTTCCGCTGTTTGTCCTTTTTTAGTATCCAAAAGCCAAACATTATTGTTTTCCAATTGCAAAATAAAATCAACATAAAATGCTGATTGATTTCCATATCTATCAATATAGGGAACAGCAAAATAATTGACCTCATTTTGCCCATTTTTAAACCACCATTTGACATATTTTGCTTTATCAATGTAATTCACAAAATTTAATTCAGTTTCACTATCAAATAATGCTTGTTGATTATTTTGTTGAAATTTTGAATAAAATGGCATCATCACAGACCTTTGAACCGGCAAAACCTTGTATTCACTATTATAACTGATTACTTGTGGCACATTCCAAACTAAATTTTCAACTTCTCTTTCCTCACCTTTTTCCGCAATTATACTTTTATATTTTTCCCGGGTTTTTGTTAAAGCTTCTTCAATTTTTTCAAAATTATTTTTATTTAAAACAACTTTATGAAATTCCGGATCATCTTTTTCAAAACCCATAACTTTATAAGCAAATCTATTTAAAGCACTTTTAATAATTCCCATTGAATCAACTGGAGCAAATTCGCCAACATTTGCCTTGCAAAAAAGGTCATAATAAGTTTGAAGTTCCATCGCTGGTGAATGGTAATTCATTATTGAATGTTCAATCTTCCCTACTTTATCAATGTCAATAATCTTCCCATCAACAATCATCTTATTTGGAATTTTTTTATCCTTAATGTCTAAAATTCCTTTTAAATTCATTTCATCGGCTATTTCCATAAATATAGTTGAAAATTCACTTGATAATCGCGTCTTTTCTCGTTGTCGCTTAAAATGAATCGACGGCAAATCAAGTTTTTTGTAAACCTCGCTTCTCCTTGATGTTTGCTGGCCAAAATATTTATTTGCTATATTCCCAACAATACTAATGTCATTAAAGTTAGTATAAATAAATCCGATATTCAACTCAGGATGATTGCTGTAATGTTTTAATTCCGGCATTCGCATAATTCGCCCAACAGTTTGAATCTCAAAATTTTCACTTTCACTTTCTTTCCTTAGTTTCACCAAAATATGAGCGCGCGGACAATCCCAACCATGTGCAATAGCTTCCTTAAAAATCAATACTTCAACTTCATTAGTCGCCTTTTCGATATTTACCAAATTGGGCGTTTTGTTTTCAGAAAGCCAGACAGCCAAACTATTATTTTCTTCCGATATGGCATATTTTTTCTTTAAATAATCTTGAATAATATCCTCATCAACTTCAATAATTCCAGCATTTCTGTTTGGAAGTTGTATAAGTAACAATGGATTTATATCACTTTTTTCTTCTCCAAATTGTTTTTTCAGTTCCTTTCTTTTTTCTATTGCCGCATCAATCGCCATTTGCCAACCACCTCGCCTGCCATCATTAAATTTTTTCAGATCTGGATTTATCCAGATTTCTTTTTTTATCATCTCTTCTTCCACAACTTTTTCATGATAAACTTCAACAACATTTTCCGTAAAAGTTGGAGTGGCAGACACTTCGATAGTTATTTTCGCCTCAATATCTTCACGCACACGCATCGCACTTGGACCCAAAGCAGTCAGGTGGCTCTCGTCAATTATCAAAATAATTTCCCTATCGGTTTGTTTAGTATTTTCAATAATATTGGAAAGGTTTTTACCTTTTTCGTTTTCCCTAATATAAATACGATCTTTGTTGTAAAGTTTTTCCCAATTCAAAAATAAAATTTCATTTTGATTGATTATGTTATCTCGAATATCTTCAAAATAAGAATATCTAAAATCAAACTCAAAATTTCTTTCAATCGTCTTTTTGCTCTGATTATGCAAATCACGAACAGAAATCCAAATAAAAGAAAATTGTTTGCCATCTTCTCTGTCAATCGGGCTAACCAACCGTTTCATAAATTCGACCATCATTATTGTTTTTCCTGATCCAGTCGGCGCTTTCAAAACACAAATTTTGTTTCCACCTAATTCCAAAAGTTCATTGACCTTGCTTTTCAACTCTTCAACTTTTTTTTCTTGATAATCTCTTAGTTCCATATTATTTTTTACTTTTTTTGTCCTTAAAAATTTCAGAATAAACTTTCAAAATAACTGCCGGTATCGGCTTTAGGACATACTTATTTTTCATCTTTCCAAATTCTTTTTCAGGAGGAAATTCTGAATAGGAAAAACAATAAACGACAAAATTTCCTTTGAATTTTTCTGCTTCTTTTTTGAAATCAGCTATTGCATCAAGGTCAAAAACAATGCCTAAAAACTTTTTGTCTTTTTGATAAATCCTATAGTCAAATTCTTTTCCAGCCAGCAAATCAAAAATATCTTCTTTGACGCAAATCATATCAGCGGATTTATTCACCAAATCCCGCTTATTTTTGTCCGTTGAATCCGAGCCAACAAAATCGGTTTTGAAATATTTTAAATTCCCGCCAAGCCCAGCAACTTTTTCGCCTTTTGAATTTTTATAGCCGTTTATAACTTTTTCAATGCGAGGATAGCAAACATCAGTACATATTTTATGTTTAATTTTATCACCATTATTATTAATTTCTTCGTCATTCGTACAAAGGATAAATTTCCTTTTTCCACCGTCTTCTTTGTTTAATTCCAAAACTGCTTGCGCCATTGTTCCAGAACCTGCCATAAAATCCAATACAACTGAGTTGTTAGAACAACAAGGTTTTAAAATATATTTTATTAGTTCAGCGGGTTTAGAATAATTGAAAACAGCTTCACGGAAAAAATTTATTATTTCTTGTGCTGATGAATTTGTTGTAATTTTTGGATCATCTATAAAAGATAATAATGTTTCCTGCCTAACCTCTTCACCAATATTTAATCTGACTTTTTTGCTTGCCCTCCATCTATTTTTATTATCTTTTGTAATATCTAAATTCCTATAAATATTCTCTCCTTTTATTTCATCAATAACATCTTCCAACTCTTTTCTTACTCTATCTTTACTCCATAACCATTGTCCTGTTGGGCAGTAAATTGCTTTATTATCAATAATCAAATCATACTGAAGAGTTTTTCTTTCATAAGCTCCTTGCGGTGAATGATGATCTAACCCCTCTCGTTTATATTTTCCACATTTATCTTCATATTTAAAGGCATCAAATTTATGCTCCGACAATTTTTTTGTAAAGGGTTCTAATTTACTTATATTTTTTGCGTAAACCAAAATATATTCTGTTTGTGGAATTATTAAACTATTACCTCTACCCCCGCCCCTTTTCTTTCTCCAAATTAAATTAGCAACAAAGTTTTCTTCATCAAAAATTTCATCGCAAAGCAACTTTAATTGTGCTTGCTCGTTATCATCTATTGAGATAAATATAACCCCTGTGTTTTTTAAAAGCTTCTGAGCCAACCCCAATCGTTTTTCCATAAAAGAGAGCCACTTTGAGTGCCTAAAAGAATCTTCTCTGTCAATAAATTTATCATTATAACGGAAATCATTATTCCCCGTATTGTATGGCGGATCGATATAAATAACATCAATTTTATTTTGATGAGTGAAATTCAAAACTGCGAGTGAGTGGTAATTATCACCTTCGATCAAAAGATTTACTGGTTTGGTTTTGTCGGTTTCAATTTCTTTATTTTTAATTTCTTTCAAAACCGGGAATTGTTTAGGTGTAAATTTTTCCGGCACATTTTCCCAATTCACAAAAGCGTCAAGGATTTCCTGCGAGTTCTTTTTATCCCAAACAAGGCCGTACTTCTTTTTTTTCAAAGTTTCCAGCTCATCAATCAATTCTTCACGCGAATAATTTTTATACTTATCGTTATTGTTGACCATAAAATTATTTATTTATTCAATTATCTCTGGTTATGTCAGAAGGAATTTGATAACACTATAACATTTTTATTCAATATTATTAACAATCTTTAAATATCTCTCAACTACTTCCCCAACTTCTTCTCTGCCGGAGGAGAGGTAGTCGCGGATGTCGGAATTTTTGTCATTTATTTCTTCCAAAACTCCTGCCTTAAAAGCTCGGCGAAGCTGGGTGTCAATATTAATTTTTCTAACTCCCAAAGAAATTGCTTTTTTAATCGTCACTGGCGACAATCCGGACGAACCATGTAGCACCAATGGAATTTTAACTACTTGATTTATTCTGTCTAAAAGTTCAAAATCAATTTTTTCGCCTTTTGGCGCGCCGTGTGTATTACCAATTGAAATTGCCAAAGAATCAACACCGGTCAATTTTACGAATTCCGCCGCTTCTTCTGGATCAGTGAATTTTTGACCGCTACCACTAACACCTTCTTCCCCTTTTCCAATTGTCCCGATTTCACCCTCGACTGTCGCACCAAAGTGACTTGCCAGTTCGACGACTTTCCTAGTTTCTGTGACATTTTTTTCAAATGGATATTCAGATCCGTCGAACATTACCGAGCGATAACCGATTTTTAAACATTTTTCAACTAAATCAATTTCTTTTGCGTGATCAAGATGAACTACAAGTGGCACTTTTGCTTCATCAATAAAAGTTTTGATAACTGCAAAAAGTTCCGAAAGTCCGGCATAATCAATTGCTTTTTTTGATGTCTGAATAATTGCCGGCAAATTTAGTTTTTCCGCCGTGCTTACAATTGCTTGCGTCTCTTCCAAATTATTGGTATTAAACGCACCGATGGCAACAGAATTTTCTTCAGCTATTTTGTAAAGATCTTTTAGTGAAGTGAACATGTTTTCCTCCATGGAAATTCTTACACTGATCTTTTGCGCTGATTGACACAGATACTGATTTGGATTTATCAGCGATTATCAGCGAAACAAATCAGAGTATGAATTTCAATTATTTGTAATATCCAAGCGCCACAAGTCCCGGCAATTTTTCTCCGGCTAAAAATTCCAGCGCCGCGCCGCCACCAGTTGAAATAAAGGTGAAATTATCAACAATTTTATGCGACTTAAGAAAACCAACGGTATCGCCACCGGCGACAATTTTGACAAATTTATTTCTTCTAACTGCTCTGGCAATTCCTAAAGTTCCACTTTCAAACTTTTTCGACTCACTATAACCGACATTGCCATTCCAAAAAATCGTTTTGGCATTTCTTATCTCTTTTTTAAAAAGTAAGAGTGTTTTGTCGCCGATATCCATTATCGAAAAATCTTTTTTGCCGATCTTTTTTATTTTTTGATCAACCGGAAGAATCAACTTTTTTCCTGCAACTTTGAAAATTCTTTTGGCAATGTCTGAGACATTTGACTCAAACTTTGATTTACTAACTTTTTTCCCTCGAGAATATTGTAAAGTTATCGCCAAACAACCACCAACTAAAATTTTATCACAAACTGGCGCAAATTTTTCAATTAAACCAATTTTATCTTTAATTTTTGCACCGCCTAGAATTAAAATAAATGGATGTCGAGGGTTTTCGGTTAAAACAGAAAGTGAGACAACCTCTTTTTCCAAAAGCACTCCGGCGTAACTTGGCAAATATTTTGTTATTGCCTCGACCGAAGCATGAGCTCTGTGACTGACGGCAAAAGCGTCGTTGACAAAAATATCGGCGTAGCTGGCTAGAATTTTGGCAAATTTTGGATTGTTTTCTTCTTCCTCGCGATGCCAGCGCAAATTGCCAAGAATCAAAATTTCCTTTGTCTCCAAATTTTCAACGAATTTTTTTACCTCCGGCTCGACAACAAAATCGGTTTGCAAAATATTTGTTTCAGGCAGAAGTTCCAATAATTTTTTCGCCAAAATTTTCGTCGAGAGCTCGTGAACAATTTTTCCCTCTGGTCGACCGAGATGAGTACCGATAATTATTCTGCAATTTTTTTTGCGAAGATAATTTATCGTCGGTAAAGTCGATTTTATTCGATTGTCGTCGACAATCTTGCCGTCTTTCAGCGGCAGATTCCAATCAACACGCAAAAAAACCGCCTTATTTTCAACATCAACTTCAGCGATCGACTTCATACTTATATTTTACTCTTTACAACAAACAAATACAAAATTTCTACTTTTTTTGTCTCCTGATAAATTTTCGATGGAAGAGTTTTTCGGCTTTTTCCGAGAGTGGTTTGGCGTTTAGACCTTCATACATTTTAATTAGATCTTTATTTTCGTGAGCGCGGCGAACTTTTTTTGATGAATCATCAGTATAAAATGCATTTTTTCGCTGTTCGCGAATTTCTGGAGTCGTCGGAATTGGCTGACCACCACCGCCAAGACAGCCGCCTGGACAGGCCATCACCTCAATATAATGATAATGTTTGACTCCTGATTTAATATCCTTCAAAAGCTTGATTGCATTTTTCAGTCCGGAAACGACAGCGACTTCTAATTTTTTTCCAGCGACTTCTACCGACGCTTCTTTTACGCCTTTGAGACCACGAACGGCAGAAAATTCCAGCTGACAATCGTTCTGACAATTTTTTGCTGCTAAAGTTCGAAGTGCTGATTCCATAACTCCGCCGGATGCGCCGTAAATATAACCGGCGCCGGTTGCCTCGCTTAAAAGTGAATCAAATTCGCTATCTTCAATTTTTGAAAGATCGATATTATTTTTCTTTAATAACCGTCCGGCTTCGCGAACTGTTAAAACATAATCACAAGCCGGGCGGTGACCAAGTCGCAACTCCGGAAGTTGACTTTCATATTTTTTCGCAATACAGGGCATAATTGAAACAATTTTTATCCGACGCGCCGAAATTTTCACGACTTTCGAAAAATGGGTTTTAATAGCTACTGATAAACATTGATTTGGTGATTTCGTTGTAGTTAAATTTGGCAAAAGTTCATGATGGAAAATTTCCAAATATCTAACCCATGCAGGGCAACAGGAGGTGAACATTGGCAGTGCCCCCTTTGATTCCAGCCGATCTTCAAGCTCCTCCGCCTCCTCAACGGTTGTAATATCGGCGCCAAAGTTGACATCAAAAACATAGTCAAAACCAATTTTTTTTAGTGCCGAAATTAATTTTTTTTCGTAATTCTTGTCGGCGGATTCGCCGAAGAGCTCGGCAATTGAATAACGAGCCGACGGTGCAAATTGGGCAATTAAAACATTTCTACCTTTTTTCTTTATTAGGTGCTCAACATTTTCAATATCATATTTTTCCTGCAAAGACCCGGACGGGCAGCGCAAAATGCACTGTCCGCAATAAACGCAATTTGTTTCGGAAAAACTTTGCCCCCCATCGGGTCCAAAAATAATTGCCGAGCCAGTATATTTGCTTTTAATTATCTTAAGTCCGACAATCTGATCACAAGTCGACAAGCAATTTCCGCATTCGATACATTTACTTGAGTCCCAAAACATCGAAGAAGTTTTTTTGTCAATTTTTGCCTCACGCCTTCTTTTTGAAAAACGATTTTCTTTTATCCCAAATTCAGCTGATAATTTTTTCAATTGACAATGGTCGACCCAGTTGCACTCCGGGCATTTTTCGTAGTGATCAGAAAACAAAAGCTCCAAATTTAACTTTCGGCTTTTTTTTACTTTCGCTGTGTCGAGAAAAATTTCCATTCCTTCAAAAATTTTTGTCGAACAAGAAGCGACTACTTCCTTTTTGCCATTGCGAATAATTTCAACCAAACAAATCCTGCAACTTTCGTTGGATTTTAAGTCCGGATGATGACAAAGTGTCGGAATAAATAATTTATTTTTTTCGGCAATTTCAAAAATTGTTTCGTCGATTTCACCTAAATAACTTTTACTATTAATTTTAATCTTTATTTCTTTTGTCATTTTATAAGTTCGCTTTTAAAATTTTTAATTACTGACTCGATCGGCAAGGCAATCGATTTTCCAAGTCCGCAAAAACTCGATTCCTTGGCATTTTCGGCAATGTCATCTATTAGTGAAAGTATTTCCTCCTTTTCCCAAAGATTTTCACTCTTTTTCAAATCAATTATTTTTTCAACAACTCGATAACTCCCCTCGCGACATGGCGCGCACTTTCCGCATGATTCTGATTTTAAGAACGATACTGATTCATAGAACGCAGAAAAAATATCTGATAAATTTTCAAAAATTCTAATTGCACCTGTTCCTGAAACTATTTCAGAAAATTTATCTTTTGGTAAAAAACAACCGGAGATCCCGCCAACTTGAACAAATTTTGCTCTTTTTATTAACCATTCCGGTAAAACATCGCTGACATTTGCGTCAACTTTTTGCTCGATGATTCTTCGTGCAATATTTTTTCCGGAAATGGAATAAAATCGTTTATTCTGATAATTTCCATTTGCTATTTGCCATGCTCGATAAAATGTCTCGGCATTATTTATTAATGTTGGAAATCCAAAAAGTCCAACTTCGGTTGGATATGGCGGACGGCTTCGCGGTTGACGCAACTTCCCTTCGATAACTTGCAAAAGTGTCGTCTCTTCGCCGGTAATATAGCCACCGGTGTCAAGAAATATTTCGATTTTTTTTCCCTTAATCTGGGGTTGAATTCGTCGAATATATTTTTTATAGTTATCGTTTAAATAGATAAAAGATTTTTGGGCTGATATTGTTTCGGTAGCAAGAACAATTCCGGAAATCAAATCCGAAAGATGATTTTGGAGGATATATTCATCTTTAAAAACTCCCGGTTCTCCTTCAGTTAAATTACAAATTAAAAAACGCCTTGGATTTTTCGCCTCCTTGACCGCTTGCCATTTTTTCCAAGTCGGAAATCCAGCTCCACCAAGACCAACTAAATTTGAATTTTTCAATTCGGAGATTATGTCCACGATAATTAAATCAAAAATCAAAATGTAAAAATCAAAATTGTGGAATAACTATTATAGTCCGTCCGCCTTTGGCGGACACCATAATTTTGAACTTTGATCTTTGATTTTTGAATTATTTCTTTCCAATCAGTTGTGCCATTTCTACTAGCCGATTCGAATATCCCCATTCATTGTCATACCAAGCAATCACTTTGACAAAATCGCCGCCAATGACATTGGTTAGTGGAAGATCAACAATTGCCGATTCGGTTGTGCCAATTAAATCAGAGGAAACAACTTGCTCATTTGTTACTGCCAAAATTCCTTTTAGATCAGTGACTGATGACTTTTCGAAAATACTATTTAATTGTTCAAATGTTGTTGGTTTATCAATAATTGCGACAATATCAGAAAGCGAAACAATCGGAGTCGGAACTCTAATTGCCAAGCCATCAAATTTTTTATCCAATTCTTTGATAATTTTTGTCACCGTTTTTGCCGCACCGGTTGTTGTTGGAACAATATTTGCCGCCGCAGATCTTGCCCGCCTTAAATCCTTATGCGGACCATCAACTAAATTTTGGTCAGCTGTGTAGGAATGAACCGTTGTCATTAGTGATTTTTTCACCCCAAAATTATCATTTAACACTTTAATAATTGGGGCTATGCAATTTGTAGTACAAGATGCATTAGAAATAATGTCTTCGCCTTTGTACTCCTTTTCGTTGACGCCGATTAAATAAGTTGGGATAATGTCGTCTTTTGCCGGTGCTGAAATGACAACTTTTTTTGCCCCGGCTTTCAAGTGACTTCGACAATCGTCAGTGGTCAAAAAAACGCCGGTTGATTCAATTACAACATCAATTCCGAGCGCCTGCCATGGTAGTCGCTCTGGATCTTTTTCGGAGAAAAAATGAATTTCCTTGTCATCAATTTTTACTTTTTTATCAGAGATGATAATCTCTTTGTCAAAATTTCGATAAACCGTGTCATGAGTCAACAAAAAAATCAATGTTTCAACATCGGTTAAATCGTTAACGGCGACAAGTTCCAATTCGGAAGAGTTTAAAATAATCTTCGCCGTCGCCCGACCAATCCGCCCGAAACCATTTATTGCTACTTTGATCATAATTCCCTCCCGAAAATAATGAAGTATAAACTCTCACTGATCTATCAACACAGATTTTCACTGATAATTCAATCTGTGTTCTATTAGTGACAATAGATCTGTGGTAGTTTTTACTTCCGCTAGATGATTTTCTTATACTCACTAACAATTCGACAAATTTTTATGAACTCCTTTGCTCGCAAGGAAGCGCGGCCGACTAGAACTCCATCAATTTCCGGTCGGCGAACAAACTCATAAACATTGGCAAAATCGACAGCGCCACCATAGACAATCGAGGTTTTTAGTCCAACGACTTCTCGGATTGCAG
>CAZVFH010000025.1:0-10796 GCA_964626415.1 uncultured Candidatus Saccharibacteria bacterium | reverse complement strand
CAGCAAAAATCATTCACCACGAAGGTCAAAGCTCAACATCAAAAGAAAAAAAGCAGTTTTACTACAAAAGCCAGGATTATTACTGGCAAAAGTGGAACGGTCCAGTTTTGACAATTTTAATGAAAACCCTCCGCACGCCATATCTATTTTTTCAAAAGTTTAATTGATATTTATTTGTTTCAAAAATTCGTACTTGATCATTGAAAAAAGACTCGCTGGAATTTGGGATAGTTTTTTTTGTGCTACTTTTACGGCTTGATCGGATTTGTCAATTCCAATCCAGTTTCTGTTTAGCAATTGTGCAGCAAGAAGTGTTGTACCTGAACCACAAAAACAATCAAGAACTAGATTGCCCTCGTTTGATGATGCTTCAACAATAAATTTTAGTAAATCCAGACTTTTTTCTGTTGGATATCTTGGATATTGAGGGTCTTTAAATTCCCAAATATCCTGCATTTTTTTTCCATCTTTTTCATCAAGAAAAATTTTTTTACGTGGCACACCATTTGCCGACCACTCAATAAGACCTTGTTTATCCAATTCTTCCAAAACCGCTGGTTCACTCCGCCAGTGTCGCCCTTTTGGTGGTTTTACACCATTCCACTCTTTTCCAGTATTGCCACTTACAGTTTCACCAGGGGCATGAAGCGGAATTGTTGTATACTGCCGCCCATCTTTATCAATTTTTTTGAATAAACGCTTTTCATCTTCTTCTGAAAAAGGAGAACGAGGATCATTCCAAATAGGATTATCTGATTTCGAATAATAAAGTATTAAATCTTTTATGTTGCCATACGCCTTGCGATTGAAATTCTTTGGGTTGCATTTGATGCGAGTAATATCGTTACGAAAATTTTCTCTTCCAAAAATTTCATCCATAATTAACTTCACATAATGTCCAATCTTGTAATCGATATGCAGATATATTGATCCTCTTTCTGAAAGAAGTTCATTTAAAAAAATAAGACGCTCGCGTAAAAATTCCAAAAACTCAGCTCCGATTAAAGTATCACTGTATGCGATTGCATCCCCTTTGCTGCTGCTAATTGTATTTGCACGGTCGTTGCTGATTTTAAAATGCCCATTTGTAGCAAAAGGTGGATCAATGTAAATCAAATCAACTTTGCCGGCGTAGTCATCAAGCAGAGTTTTTAAAGTAGAAAGATTATCGGCATGTATGAGCTTATTTTTCGCTCCGCCCCCAAAGATAGTTTTCAACTCTGCTCTTTGAGTTTTTTCGATAATATCTTTCTTGTACTTTTTATTTTCATAAGTGATGATCATAGATACTATAGTTGATATAAAAATTCCCGCAGAACAAGTGCACTCATTATATTTTTGTTTTTAAGTTTTCCTGTAATATCTTTATACATTTTATTTTTACCTTTTATATAGATAACACCGTCAAGAATTGCTACTTTGATAGCTTTGACATTTTTTGCTTTAATTGTGGAAATAGCGTCATTGAATTGGGCATTTTGATGACCACCAAAGTCAGTCAAAAACTTTGCTTCACCAATAACATATTTACCATTGAAACGTCCTATAAAATCTAACCCTTTTTTGTGTTTATAATTTAAATGTTCGCGCGCAAAAGCCATCATTATGGCATCACTAGCATCCAAAATAGCATTTCCTTTTGCTTTTAAAAACTCTTCTTTTTTCAGAGGTTCAACGCCTAGTGATTTTTTTAGAATCCAGCGCTTGAAAAATGGTCCGATTTGTCTGTTGGTTTCTTTTGCTTCAGATGAACGAGAAAAAATTTCGTCAAGTCCCATTTCATATAAGCGACCGCAAAGACGATCTACAGTTGCTGGATTTCGTTTTATTGCTTCTTTATCGCGCTTGAGATACGCAACATATGAATCTTTAATTGGAAACAAAGCAAGTTTTAAGATATTTTCAAGAAGCACAATATTATCTTTTTTGGCAAATGCTTTTTCAACGCGCTTCCAGAGATCTTTGTCGATATCTCGGATTCCTTCGGGAATGGTTGGATACACTTGAAACAAGTCATCTAAATAACTGCGCTGACTTGCATAATCGATGCTTAATTTTGTCCAATGGTTCATACTCTTATATTACATTAATAATATCTAAAAAACGATATCTGTGGTTTTTTGTTTTTTATCCATTCATATCTGTATAGTTTCAATCCTCCGGAGCGAAATCGGAGTGGCTCTGCTTTGGTTGACGAGCAAGATCGCGAAAACGCATCTGCTCGGCGTTGAAAAAGAGTTCGACATTGCCAATCGGACCGTTTCTGTGTTTGCGAATTAAAATTTCCGAAACACCCTTTTTATCGGAATTTTCATCATAATATTCATCGCGATAAATAAACATTACAACATCTGCATCTTGCTCGATCGAGTTATGGACAATGATATCATTGGCGACAAAATTATGTTCTTTGGGGACAGTGATATCAAAAACTTCTACAATTTCTCCTGACTCAATTTTCTCTATATGATCCCAACTGATATCTGACATTTCGTTTCTTGTTTTAGTAAAAATATATTTTCGGGGAGTGGCTAAAAGGTCGGAATTTTGAAGTTCATCTAGTCGTTTCCAACCAGAAATTGTTAAAAATCTGTGATTCGCGGTTGCCTTAATTTTCTTACCACTTTTGAGGGAAATTTCAAAAACTTTCTTTCTGCCAGTCGAAAATATTTTCGAGGTGGACATGACGACTATTTTCCCAGTGGAATCGATAGCCGAGACATTAACATCATTTTTATCAACAAGGTCTTTAATCGGCAGGCGCAGACCGTTTTTTGGGTCAAAGACCAGAGTATCACCGGAAAGACATCCCGATTCGCGAAGGTCGGAAAGTTGCGGTCGTTTGTCCGGACGATGCTCGACTGCTCGTGAAAGCTGTGACATTGCCACTACCGGTATATCCAGTTCGCGAGATAAGGCCTTTAGCGAGCGAGAAATTTCCGAAATCTCCTGAACCCGATTTGAATCAGAAGAGCGAGAACGACCTTCAATTAATTGTAAATAATCTACGAAAATTGCTCCCAGCGGTTGTTCCATCTGCAAACGCCGAGCTTTGGCCCGAATTTCGGTGACGGTTAATGCCGGCGAATCATCAATAAAAAACGGCGCTTCCGATAAAGTTCCCATCGCATAGCCAATTTTTGGAAAATCCTCATCAGAAAGATTTCCTGTTCGCAATTTCCAAGAATCAACGCCGGCTTGCGATGAGATCAAGCGATCAACCATCTGCTCCTTCGACATTTCAAGCGAAAAGAAGGCAACCGGAATTTTTTCTTCGACCGATATGTGTTCGGCAATATTTAAAGCAAGCGATGTTTTTCCCATTGAAGGTCTGGCGGCTAAAATTACCAAATCGGATTTTTGCAGACCGGCAAGTTTGCTATCTAAATCGCGAAAACCGGTTGGAATTCCTCGAAGCGCTCCCTTGTCTTTGTGAATTTTGTCAATTCGATCAAAGGCCTCGGTCAAGACATCGCGAATCGGAATGAATTTTTGGCGGAAAAATTTTTGCGAGACAGCAAAAAGCGATTGTTCGGCTTTATCCAAAACCGCCGAGACCTCCTCGTTTTCATCAAAGCCAAGATCAGAAATCGTAATTGCTGAAGTTATTAAACGTCGCAAAAGTGCTTTATCGCGAACAATATTCGCCCAATGCGAGACATTTGCCGCCGAAGGAGTCGAATTAACCAAAGAGACGATGTAAGAGGATCCGCCGGCATTTTGAAGCTCATTTTCTTTTTCCAACTGATCAGTCAAAGTCACCATATCAATCGGCACTCGTTTTTCAAACAAAGAAATAATCGCTTTGTAAATTGTCCCGTTGCGATTGTCATAAAAATCATCAGATGACAAAATTTCAACGACAGATAAAATCGCATCTTTATCAATCAAAATCGCACCGATTGTTGCATTTTCGGCTTCAAGATTTTGTGGCGGCAGTTTCCCGCCGGGCAGATTGTTGGATTTCTTTTTTGCCATAATTCCCACCAATGGATAACTAATTCTTCCAAATAACTAATAACGAATATTAGTCATTCGTTATTTAGACAATTCGTCATCCATTGCTGTTATTCCGTTTCAAACATCTCCTCTGCCGCTTTCTCAAGATCCTCGTTTCCACCAGAACTCTTTTCTGCTGGCTTCGGTTTTTTCTCCTCAACTTGGCAGGCAATTTGAATTTTGCCCCCCAAAATCTCGCTCACAACGCTTTCAAGAATTTGACAATTTTTGCTTTCGGAAATTTTGTCGGCATGAAACTTAAATTTTACCCCCAAAAGCAATTTCCCGTCAGCGACTCCTTTTGGATAAGCGTCCCGCAGAAGTGCTTGCAGAGAGTGATTGTGGTTTTTGATTTCGGCGAGAATTTTTTTCCAAAGATCTTCACTAACCGTTTTTTCAATTATTGGCGCTTCGACGCTCTCGGCAATTGCAACTTTTTGGCCAACAACTTCAACTGCCGGCTTCTTCTCAGTCACAATATCTTTTTTCGGCTCGACAATTTTTACCTCTTTAGCTGGCTCAACCTGACTAGTCGCGACTGCTGACGCTTCAACTATCGCCATTTCGATTGGCAACGATCTGATCGAAGTTTCTTTGAATAACGCCTGAGCCAAGATAAAAATCGTCAGAATTTGGTTGAGTTTTTCTCTGGAAATTTTTTCGGCAAATTTTTTCACCCCCTCGATTTGTTCTTTGGTTGATTCTTTTTTTGCCAAATCAGGAGAAATTTTGTAAATTAGAGATCGGCGCAAAACACCGACAATTGATTTATTAATCTGTTCGGCTGAGACGCCTGATTGTAAAAGATTTGAAACTTTTTTTATCGCCCCGTCTGAATCAGCGGAAATAACAGAATCAACAATTTCCACTGCTTCTCCCTCCTGCGACAATCCGAGAATTGAAAACAAGATCTCCAAAGTCAGTTTTTTGCCAGATGATGAAACTTGCTCAAAAATCGAGATCCCATCGCGATGGCTGCCATCAGCCAGAATTGCTAATTGCTCAAAAATTTCCTCACCAGCAGAAATTTTTTCACTTTCGGCAATTTTTTTTAAATTCAAAGCAATCTGCTCCTTGTCAATCCGTCGGAAATCAAAGCGAATAACCCGCGACAGAATCGTCGCCGGTACCTTTTGCGGATCAGTTGTTGCGAGAATAAAAATAGCGTGAGAGGGCGGTTCCTCGAGGGTCTTTAAAAGTGCATTAAAAGCAGGCATTGTGAGCATATGAACTTCATCGATGATGTAGACCTTGTATTTTGATTTTGTTGGCGCATATTTTACCTTGTCTCTAAGCTCGCGAACCTCATCAATCCCCCGATTTGAAGCGGCATCGATTTCAATTATGTCAAGATTTTTGCCCAAGGTAATTTCTTCGCAAGAGTTACATTCATTGCACGGTTCGCCAGTTTTTGTTTTTGCTTGGCAATTTACCGCTTTTGCCAAAAGTCGGGCAACAGTCGTTTTTCCTGTCCCTCTAGGACCAGAAAAAAGATAAGCATGACTGATTTTATCCTCTTTTATCGCCACCAAAAAAGTGTCGCGAATATGGTCTTCGCCGGAAAGATCAGCAAATTTTTGTGGGCGATATTTTCGATAAAGGGATGGCATAATGAAAATTATTGAAGTATAAACTACCACAGATCTATTATCACTGATAAGCACAGATGGAATCATCAGTGATAATCTGTGACGATAGATCAGTGAGAGTTTTTAATTCCTTTTTTGATCAGTAATTTCGTAATTTAGTTTAATTTGTAATTTAGTAGGGGGTGCTTTGTCTCGCAATCCAATTATATCCCAAAAACCAGATTTTAGTTTTTAAAAAAATCGCAAAGCATAAATTGTTTTACTCGAAGTGACTATTTTTAGTCAGAGATATTTTATCTCCACAAATTGTCCACACTTTATCCACAAATTTGATCGCTACCATTTGGACTGGTATAATGCTATTGAAGGAGGAAATTGGATAAAGTGGAATTTTCCGCCGAGTTTTGCGGATCAATGAAATTGGCAGGAATAAAGATGACCCATCTGAAGGCGAAGAGGTTCGTTTTGGCTTTTGCCGAGGCGCTGTCCGAAGGACTTTCAAAAGATCGGGAGTTGACTCTTTCAAATCTCGGAACTTTTTTGGTCAAGAAAGTCGGCGCGAGAATTATTCTAAATCCTCAAGGAGACGGGAGAAAATTCTTTATGCCGCCAACTAATATTGTCAAATGGATCCCCAGCGGAAAAATTCGAGTCAGGGCAGAAACAGCAGAAATAAGCGAGGATGAGTGGCAAAAGTTAGTTGGTCATGGGAGTTTTGAGGATGATGAAGAGAAAGTTGCTAAGAGTGATGCTGTGATCAAAAATCCCCCACCTGACTTTGACACCGTTACAATTAATGTGACCCCGCCGGAAAAATTTATTTTTGATGAATTTTCCCCAATTTCAAAATTTGTAAAAAAAATTCTAAATCAGGCGAAAGAAGTCGGCGCTAACAAAATTGAATTTCGCCCTGAAAATTCTTTTGCCTGCATCAGATATTTAGCCAACAATAAAGAAAAACAAAAACACAAAATTATTAAAGATAGCCATCTTATTATTATTACAAAAATTAAAAAAATAGCAAAAAAAGATTTTGAATTTAGTTCCAAGCTTTCCCCTTTTGGAGAAATTTTGACTCTAGAATTTAAAAAATATCTCTGAATTTCAAATTTTGCGAACTCTTGCTAAATTTCGCCGGTCGCAAGCGCTTGCCCGAAGGGCAAAAAGCGCCTAGAAATTTGGCAAGAGTTCGCAAACAATTTATCAATTCAATGTAATTATGAAAAAATTAAAATCAAAAATCTCGTCCAAAGGACGATCGGCCTATGGCCGAAAAAAGCAAAAGGGCCAGGCGCTTCTCGTGGCGATTCTTCTGTCGGCGATCATCGGCTCGGCAATTTTAGGAATCTCGGCAGTTGCCTTTCGCCAAATTGCGACTGTTGATAAATACACCAGCGGCACTTTTGCTTTTTATGCCGCCGAGTCGGGAATTGAGGAGGGGCTTTTGCGCTTTCGTTTTGATAAAAACGCCGAAATTCCGGCATCAATTACCACATCTTCCGCTGACCCTTTGGCCAGAAAACCGCTAAATGTTTATCGCAACTTTTTGGCCGAAGTTCCGATGCGACTGCTTGATTCTGATGGTGGCGTTACCGGTGGTTATACGGCATCTGACCGCCGACAGATTTATGATTTGCAGGTCTATTATAAACAAAATTACACCGGAGATGACAAAGCTCCCCCTTTGGGGCAAATTTCCGGCAAAGATCTTGCCGACCCCATTTACTCCGCCGACTACAAAATCGCCAAAGACAATGCCGAGACATTTACAATTCTTTCTGACCCCTCAGTAGTAAAATCAAATGATATTTATCTTTACTGGAAATGGGTTTCTTCGAGTTGCAATAGCACCTCCCGAGCAGTTGAAATTAAAGCCAAGGTCGTAGACGCGACAGGAAGTGGTGATGATGAATATACCATGCTTTATTCCAACCCGCGGTGTCCACCACTTCGAAATGCCACTCCGGCAATTCTATTCCCTGGCACCGCAAATGTTTATTATCCCGGCAATGAGCTAAAATCAGCAATGGGAATTTCGGCAAAAACTGTGCTGTCAATTACCTTAAAGCCGGTTGGCAATACCGCGGATTCTGGTGACGGAATTTATTTTGGCTTCGATCAAGGTGATGCAACAAAAAACGGCAGAACGGCCGGACTGACCTCGACGATTGATTCCACTGGTTACTTTGCCGGCACTTCGCGCAAAATCACTGCCAACATCAACCGCCAAAACGGCACAATTTTAGATCTCTTCCAATATGTGATTTATAAAGGAGAAAGATAGGAAATTATTAATTTCCTTATAAAACGCAATGCGCACAGATTTTGACAACAAATAGTCCCAACTTTTAGGAGATAAAAAAAATCCAAGAGTCAATATTGTTTACAGCTTTCTGGCCTACGACTTATTTATCACTATGCTCGTTTCTGCCGTGTTGCCGGAGCTGTCGTAGGATTTGGCTTTTAAAGTGTAGGCGCCGGGACCGACATTATCCCACGGCCAAATTCGCTCAATTAGTGCAGCATTTTCTGTTGCAACTAAATAATCATTTATGTAGAGCTCAATTTTTGTCACTGCAACATTGTCGGTGGCTGTTGATCTAATGTAAAGATTGCCCGAGGTCCAGGCGTAGGGATTGCCCTCGGGATTATTTATGACGATTGTTGGATTTTCAGTGTCGGAAGTTGCGTTGTTTATTGTAACGGAAATTGTCGCCGAAGTTGTTTGCGATGAGGAATCGGTAGCAGTCGCTTTTAAAGTGTAAGCGCCGTTGCCGTAACTTGTGGTGTTTAGATTATAAGAATATGGCGATGACGAATCTTCAGACAAAAGAGTTGTGCCAATGTAAAAATCAACTTTTGTGACACCAACATCATCAGAGGCATTGGCGGAAAAAGCTGTCGTACCAGAGACCGTTGCGCCGTTAGCCGGAGCAGAAATTGAAACCGTCGGTGGATTGTCAGCCGGCGGCGGAGCGCTCGGACCGGACGGCTCATTGACAATCCATGTTCTTGTCCCCGCCGATGGGTAACCGTAAGTTCCGCTCATCGCATGATAACCATAGCCAGAGTAAAGATAGGAGTAATCCTCGGCGATAATTTCGGCATCACAATTTCCCCAGCCAAGCGAATAATCGGCAGCCGTTGTCGCTTTTGTCAGCGGCCGAACGGAATAGTAACTGTCTGGAAAGCGAGCGTTATAAGGTGACTGCCAAGCAAGCCACTTGTGATACAAAGTGTAATGATGCCCGTATTCGTGCGACAAAATCAATTTCATATAATCGTTGAAATAGGGGTTGCCTTCATAATAATAACTGTTTAAGGTGATATAGCCCCAAGCAGAGGTAATTTGACCTCCGGCGGATTGCGTATATTGTCCGGAGTAAAGACCGGCCCAGCCACTGGCGCCGGCATTTTCTAAAATAATTGCGTAAAGTGCTGGAACTTCGCCGTCCCACTTTAAACTGCTATTTAAATAATTTTTTAAAACATCACCCAAAGACCCATGGGCGCCGGTTTGGTCAAGATAATTTATCGCCAGCGGCGTCGAGCCGGATGGACCGGCAGCAGCAGCGGCACTTTGAGCGGCAGAATCAACCGGACCGGTTGAAGTCGTAACGGTTTTTGAACCGTCAGAATTAGTTTTAGTTGATGTTTTTCCACTTGACGCTCTTTTTGGCGGTTGCTTGGCGATTTCCTCTTTTGGTGCCTCTGGAACTGGAGCTGGCGTGGTTTCTTCAACTTTTTCTTCCACTGGTTTCGGTGCAACGGCATGATTGATTTTAGCGAAAACAACAAGCGAAGTTACCAACAGAAAAATAAAAACCGCCGAAACGATTAAAACCAGCTTTCTGTGTTTCAAAATAAATTTTCTGATTTTCTCTTTCATTACTCTTATTATAGTCCAAATAGTTGATAAAAACAAAAAACCCGCAAAACGGGCTACATTAATTTTGCATTTTGAATTTTAATTTTTGAATTATTTATGGTACCGTTAACGGGAGTCGAACCCGTGTTTCCGCCGTGAGAGGGCGGTATCCTAACCACTAGATGATAACGGCATGTCGGGCAGGGAACCAGGTATCCTTGGCCACTAGACGAACGCGGCAAAATGGTTCCCGGGTCTGGGGTCGAACCAAAATTACCAGGGCCAGAACCTGGCGTACTGCCATTATACTACCCGGGAATACTCATTTACGAATAAATTTTACCAGAAAAGACGGTGAAATTCAATTAAAGTTGATAATCAAAAAAAATTCTGCTATGATTTTTGCAGTCGGGCAAGGAGGTAACAAGGTGGCAAAAATGACCGATCAAGATAAAAGTGATTTGCTTTCCGAAGTCAGAATAATTATTCGATCAAGTGAAGAAATACCAACAATGGAATCACTCGGTATAGAATATGGCGAAATAACTCGTGAAAGGGTCCGACAATTTTTGAATGAGAATCTGACAGCAAGAGAAATGGCAAGGCTCAAAGTAAAACAAAAAAGTAAAAAAGCAAAAGTTGACGAGTTAAACAAATTAAGAGCAAAAAGGTTGTCGGAGGAATTAAGAAATCAGCCGGAGAAAAAGTTTAAAACGTTGGCGGAGCTTTGCGACTTTCTGGAAATTGACAAAAAAACTTACGACGCTATTGCAAAAGTCGATGAAGTTTTTCACTGCAGTTGTATAAATCGTCTTGATCGTTCAAATTCTGGGAGTTTAAAGCAAAAAGTTTTAAGTTTTCTTAAATCAGCAATAATAGAAAAAAGAAAATTTACTGTTGATGATATTGTCGTTGCAACCGGCGCAAAAGATTCCGCGTCCATAGAGGCAACTTGTTGCCGTCTAGTAGAATTTCAAAAAGCCAAAAAACTCGGCATCTTTATTGATCGGCGTAAAGGAAAGCTGGGGGATGGTAATTCGAGACGGAAAAAAAGAAATCCCGAGTTGCCGACAGAAGAGATTTTACTTCAAGCGAGAAAAATGATTGCCGCTGGAGAATGGGCAGAGTCAAAAAAAATTGCCAGTGATAACAATTGCAAAAATAGCCAAGTGTGGTGCGTCTTATACAATCATTTGACCGAAGAAGAAAGAGCGAAAAACCGAGAAAATCGCAAAGCAAAAAAACATTAACTTCCGCCCTCCGCAATCCAGCGGAGGCGGATTTTTTAGTCGCGGGTATTGACAACAAAAAAAATTATTGCTAATATAACTGCGAGAAGC
>CAZVFH010000024.1:0-12358 GCA_964626415.1 uncultured Candidatus Saccharibacteria bacterium | reverse complement strand
TTTTTAACCCTTTATTTTAACCTAGAAAAATTGCATTTCAAAACAGAATCTCCGAAATGATAACCGCGAGCTTGTTGAGAAGGGATAATCGTTCTTAACAAGGTCGCGCGACGAAAAAAAAAGAAAAAAAAGAAAAAACCCGCTGGCGGGAGCATAAAAAAAGAACTACAAAAACTCCCGCCAGCAAAAACAACCCTGCGCCCAAAAGGCGCTTACTAGGCCCACCTCACCACGAGCGTGGGTCTTTTTGTTTTTTTGGTCATTGTTTCTTGGTTATTGGTTATTGATAAAGAGGGGAGTGGTGAGGCAAAAATTCGGCTTTTTATTTACAGCGATGTTTTGTACTGACGGCTAAGAATATATCCAAAAATATATTTTACAAAATAAAAATTACAAATATATATGTCATGCTGAATTTATTTCAGCATCACAGTAATCAGATGTTGATGCTGAGATCCTGAAACAAGTTCAGGATGACGGATCGTTCGTCAAAAACAAATTTCAACAAAATTTTCCAAATAGTCAATACCAGACCGACTAAACAACCTATTCATTTTTGTTTTAGAGGTATAAATACTCAACTTTGGGGGTAAAAATGGATTCTGAGGCATTCTGTGGCTTTTAGCCACAGCCACCAATGAATGACGAATTAAACTAATAACTAAAAACGAATAGGAATCAATTTGTCATTCGTTATTTGGGTTATTCGTTATCCTTTGGTGTTTTCCGTCGCATAATGTATGTTATGCGACATTATTAGGCAGTTTAGCTAATGGTGCGCAATGCATCAATAATATGTTTAATTTTAGCAGTTTTTTGATTATTAAAAAATCAGTAAAAAAACTGTCAAAATATTCCCTCTTTATTTTTTCGATCAAATTTCAAACCCAAAAAATAAAAATCAGTTAAAAATAACTAAAATATAAAATGAAAAATAAGCCCCTCCCCCGCCGAGATTTAAAAAAACGCCAAATTAACGGCGTCTGATTAAAATAATGATTTCAGAATCAATCCATTTTGACTGCTACTCCTTCGTCTAACTTATTTTCATCGTCGTCGTCTTTCTGATCACTAGCAACAATAGTTGCAACTTTTTCCGGCATGACTCCCCTATCATCTTCATTTTGCTTGGCATTATCCGTGCCATAAACCTTCTCCATCAAATCTATCATCTTTTTGCCATTTTCGTCAATTACAATTCCCTGCTCCGTAAGTTCAACCGGATCAATTTTTTGTCCGACATACCATTTTACTCCGCCGCGGGCGGTTTGTTCTTTGTAGAGTTTCTCACCAATAATATTTTGCCACTTTATCAAACGCGGTTTTTCAGTTGGTTTTTCCTCTTCAGTTTTTTTTTCTTCGACTCTCGCCTTTTCAATTTTCTTATCCGATGTAACCGGCGCTGAAAATTTATTATCATTAGAAGTAAAACTAGTTGAATTTTTGCCCCCAGCAAACGCTTCGGCTTCATTGCGTAACTCATCCTCCAACTCTTTGGACTTAGCGATTATCATCGCTTCAACCTCTGCTCGATTCGAAGAGTATTTCTCTCTCGAAAAATCAATAATTCTGTCTCGATTTCCAGTAATTTTTTCAATTGGCGGTAAAGTTCTAGCCGAAAAAGCCGGCTTTGTTATGCCGTCGATTAGAAGTTTGATATAGATCTGATATCGATCGAGATTTACCAAGTCGTTGGCTTCAAAAATCGGCTCAAACTCTTTAACCATAAAATCAGCATCAGCGGCACCAACGCGAAAAGTAACGATCGTTCCAGCGTTGCCAAAAACCGCATCACGGACAATCTCCGGCATCTGAGCAATATACTGGTTTGCCACCGTCAAATTTAAATTATACTTTCGCGCTTCCGAAAGAATTACCGAAAAAGAATCAGTAGCAAAGTTCTGAAATTCATCAACATATAAATAAGTGTCGGGGCGTTTGTCAATTGTTACATCGGCCCTACTCATCGCTGAAAGCTGAATTTTAGTAATCATCATTGCGCCGAGAAGCGCAGAATTATCCTCACCAATTTTTCCACGAGAAAGATTAATGAGTAGAATTTTCTGATTATCCATTATTTCTCGAATATCAATTCGTGAATGCGGTTGGCCGACGATATTGCGAATTGTTGCCGTTGACAGGAACTGTCCAACTTTGTTTAAAATCGGCGAGACGGCTTCAGTCCGAAATTTAGCATCATATTGGGCAAATTCGTTAATCCAGAAGTCGCGAATTACCGGATCAACAACAAATGAAACAACTTTTTCCCTAAATCTCTTTTCCGTCAGCATCCGAGGAATATCAAGCATTGTTGACTCGGGAAAATCTAAAAGTGCAAGAACGGTATTTCGCAAAATATGCTCAAGTCGCGGACCCCAAGAATCGCCAAAAATTTTTTTGAAAATTCCGACAAAACCCGAGGCGACCATACCCTTAAAATCGTCTTCAACTTTGTCAAGAAGATTAAAAGCGATCGGAAACGCCCGATCGGAAGGATCAAAAACAACAACATCTTCAACTCGATGGTCGGGAATACAGGATATTACTTTATCAACCAAATCACCGTGCGGATCAACTAAAATTACCCCGCGATTTTCATAAACATCATCAATCGCCATATTTTCAATCAAAGTTGTTTTTCCGGTTCCCGACTTTCCAACAAGATAACAGTGGCGACGACGGTCATCAAGCTTTATGCCAAATTTGCGAAAAACATTTCGGAAGTTTGTTTCGCCAAGAACAGTTAGTTGTTCGGCTTCTAATTGTTCAACAAGCGGCAAATTCGATGGCGGCTCGCCTTTTTTACTTCCAGCCCAAACAATATGCGGCGTTTCAACTGTGAGGTGGGGCAAATGATAAATCGCCGCCAGTTCAGAGATATTTAAGACATAACCGGGCGAGGAAAAATCACGACTTGAATATTTTGCAATAAAATCGTCATCATTCAAAGAAATTTCCGATTGCTTAAAGCCGTTTCCATTGGTTGTGTTAAATTGCTTAAAAGCGGCGGCAATTCCGGCAACTTTCATTTGAGCGCTTGTCGGATCATCAGTAATTGAGAGCAGTCGAATTTTTGTTTCAAACCCAAGTTTTACAATTTTAAACTCAATGCCTTTTAGCGCTTCCTCAACAGGACCGGAAAGCGTTATCTCCTTCCCTAATTCTTCCGGAGCAATTTCAGCGTGTGGATTTAGAATCAATTTAAAGAAATTTTTACCAAGTTCCTTACCGTGTTTACTAAAGGCCTTTGGTATCTCTGATAATGAAAAATTTTTGCCGTATGTTCCGTTTTTTACCCTTTTTATCGTTTCAATCCCTCGTTCCTGCCATTCATCGCCAACAGGGCGGATTAAAATTTGCATCCACATTTCATTGTTTGGCTGAACTTTTGACATAACTGAAGTAATTCCTGAAAGTGGATCAACTTCAAAATCAGAAAACATTTTTATCGGATAAACATCCGGTTTTGTTAAGAGAAGTTCACAGCCGGCATAATATTTACCATTAAGTTCAACCTTACTGCAGTAATCATCAACTTTATTTATTTCAACTGTTGGATACTGAGCATAAATCTGTCCTTCGACAAAATCAACCAGATGTTTTGGCGCATAAATAAAAAATTGAACAAATTTATCGATAGAAACAATTTCGAAGCTAAAATGATGCTGTGACTCGGCCGCTTCGGAATAAATTCCATGAAGCGAAGCAAACATCTGCTCGGCGGCAAGCGGGGCTTTTTCATTGTTTTTTGGAACTTCAATTAAAAGTGTTTCGTATTCTATTTCCTCTTGCCAGGTCTTTTCGCTTTTTTCTTGACGAATCTTCCAAAAAAAATATAAAAAACTAATCGGCGCTGCGATCAAAATAAAATAAATAATGTAGAGCAAAAATGCCATTTATCTCCCTCGCTTATATTATAGATGATCGAAGTAAAAACTTCCACAGATCCATTGTCACTGATTGACACAGATAGAATCATCAGTGAAAATCTGTGACGATAGATCAGTGAGAGTTTATACTTCCTTTTTGAATCACTTTCAACTTTTCACTGATTTGCTTACAGTTTTTCATAAACATAACCACTAGCGACTTTTTTAAACTCTTTCTTTGCTTGAAGATTTATCATTATTGTGTTCTTTTTAACTTTCCGAACATCATTTACAAGAGCAACTATTTCGCCCAAAGACACAGGTTTTTTTGCGTTTGAGAGAATATTTCTGATAACTTGGTAGACGGTTCCATCGCTGTAGCCCCACTCACGCAAAGCATAAATTCCCCTGCCGATTAGGACAAATCTGATATCAGCAATAAGTTCATTGTGCACCGTTGCTCTGACAACTTTTTTGTTATCAAATTTCATTTCAGAAATCCGTGACGCAATCTCGGAAAAATGAAGTGGCTTGCCATGAGTTTTCAAAACATAATAAATTTTATCCCGAACTTTTCTTGGGTTTACTGATGGCCAACTCGTAATTCCAATAAGTTGATTTTTAGCGACAGCAATTTTCGGAGTGATTGCTATGCAGTTTTTGACAAATTCATTCTCATATTTTTTAAGCTCATTAACATTTTTAAGCATTGAAGTCATGTCTTCCGGTAATTTTGTGTCATTAAAATACTTAATAATTACCTGACAGGCACGATTAATCTGATTTTCCGAGATGTTAGAAAGCCGCCAACCAGCAATTAAATTGTTAGATTTTTTGATCTCTTTTACCTCTTTCAAAAGTGAAAAAACTACTTTTAAATAATTTTTGCCAAATTTATGTCCGGAAAAATTCAAAATTAATTGAGGAGAAAAACTTTCGTCGGTTACAACTCCCCCGCTTTTTTTCATATCTTCGAGAATTTTGTTCAAAAGCTCTGGATTGTTTTTTTCCAAATTTACACGAAGATGCTTTAGTCCGCAATTTTCAATCTGGCGAATTCTTTCGCGAGACAATCGCAACTCTCGACCAATTGAAGCCAATGTTTCTTTTTTGCCCGAAAGACCAAAACGACCGGAGATCGTTCGTCTTTCGTTTTGTTTCAGTTGCGAAATCGCCTCGCTCAAAACTTCGGCAAATTTTTTACTTTTTTGAATTTTTGTTGAATCCTTTTCCATAGTATTAAATTAATAAATTTATTTTAATCAGATATAACATTATCCATCGCCGCCCAATTTGACTCCCCTTCGGCTGGAACAAGCGCGGCAATTTTATCTCCAGTTTTGGCTTTGTAATATGTAACCGATGCAGTCAGTACATTATAAAGTTTTCCCTCAACATTTATCTGCCAATCATCGCTGACTGACTCCAAAACACCTATGACTTTTTCCCTCTCTACCGGATTTATTTGTTTGTAGACAAAACTTCCGTCTTCTAAAATTGTTAATTTTAAATGATCACCGGTAACTAATTTCGATTTGCTGGAATAATTCGGAGCAATCGGATATTTTTTGCCGCCGGGAGCGACAAAATCCAAGCCATCAAAAACGCCTTCGATAATATTTTCCGGCAGATGATCATTTTCTAAAAACTCTTTGGCTTTATCTTCAATCTCGCCGGAAAAAATCAGTGATTTTGCTTTTCTAATCTGACTTTCTGCACTATCTAAAAGTTGCTTAATCTCAACCAAATCCTCCTCACTTGGTTGATTTTCTTTTTTTTGTTTTGGCATTTTGTTTTAAATTATACTTCTGTATTGTTATTCCCGCGTCAGTTCATCTTTAGCGGAAAAAACGAAAATTTACTTTGTTTGAAAATTGATTAATTGAAAATTGATTGTAAATTGAAAATTGAAAATTGTGTTAACTGTCTTTTCCTCTATCCTACAATATTTCTTTTTCTTTGTCAACAACCACGCTGATCTTAAACGCTGATGTAACGCTGATAAGTCAAAGTGTAAAAAAAGCCCCAGCCGCAAACAGCACGGCTGGGATCAAACTCAGTCACGGACTGCAGACAAGTTATGGCCGGTAGAAATTTTTTTATACGATTTGCGTCGATCGTTGAATATCTTACAAATAATTATATGCAGATTAATAATACAAAGCAATTAAAGCACTTAAACAATACAAAAAATGCGACAACTTTCGCATTTTACTGGGAAAATTTACTATTGGTGGATTCCCGACTTCTCGGGAATGACAGAATTATTGTAATTTGAGTTTTAATATTTTGGATTTATTTAGCCACCGCCTCTGGCGGGGTCCCGCATTTTGCGGGAAAATTAGAAATTAGAAATTAGAAATTTCTAACTCGTTGGTCCTTTTGTGTTTCCTTCGCCAATCCCAGGCAAATCAATTTTATCAATTTGCGAGCGCTCGGAGATCTCCATTTCCACCGCTTCTTTCGATCGACCGAATTTCAATCGTGAAAGTTGGCGGATTCCTTCGGCCAGTTGCGGATTGCCATTTGGATCGGGCGCAATTGACTGCCCGTTAAACGCCGGCATCGGTGCATTATCAATTAACATTCGGATGTAAAAGTTGAATTTATCAACATTAGTCAAATCATCAATTACAATCGGCGCAAACTCTTTGACCAAAAATTCGGCATCGGCGGCGCCGACACGAAAAGCAATCAAATTTCCGGCGTTGCCGATAACCGCGTCGCGCAACTTTTCGTCAAGCTGTGAAATATACTGATTTGTGATATGAAGTGATAATTTATATTTTCGCGACTCGGACAAAATCGTGGCAAAAACATCGGTGATGAAGTTTTGAAACTCATCAACATAAAGAAAAAATGGGATTCTCTCCTCTTCGGTCACATCCTGGCGAGAAAAAGCGCCAATTGCAATTTTGGAAACAATTATCATACCCAAAAGAAAAGCGTTTATCTCCCCTATTAATCCTTTTGATAATTTACACAAAAGGATTTTTTTACCGTCCATAACATCGCGAAAATCAAAGGCTGATTTTGTTTGACCGATGATATTTCGCATCATATCATTAGTCATAAAGCGACCAAATTTTGAGGTGAAATAATTTAGCATTTCCGACTTGTGAAAATCAGAAGTTTTTGCCATCTGTTTTTCCCAAAAGGATTTGACAACCGGATCTTTGACATAGGCAACGCGATCTTTCTCAAAATCCGGGTCAGTAAAGAGTCGCGGAATATCAACCAATGTTCCACCATCGGGATGCGCCATCAAAGTTAGGGCGCCATTTCTCATCCAATGCTCAAATTGCGGACCGACAATTCCCGTTTGATTCGGATCAAATAATTTGTAAAAAATTTGAATTGATTCCTGAACCAAAAAGTCGCGCTGTTCGTTGGTTTTCCACTCCAAAAGATTCAAGCCCATCGGACGCTCGATATCAGAAGGATCAAACAAAATTACATCTTCTGCCCGTTCTTTTGGTATATGCGCTAGAATATACTCGACGGCATCGCCATTTGGGTCAAGATAAGCCACGCCCTTACCTTCGCGAATATCTTGCAAAATTGTGTTTTGGAAAAGGACGGTTTTGCCAACACCGGTTTTTCCAACCATATAAACATGGCGAAGTCGGTCATCATCTTTAATCCGGATCGGCAGTTTTTGTCCGCGATAATTTGTCTCGCCGAAAATCACACCTTCTGTTGGAAGTTGCGGCGGCGGCGATTCTTTTTTCGAATATACCCAAGCGATATTCGGCGATTCGGTAAAACGATTTGGCAAATGAAAAACCGAGGCAATTTCTTCGGTATTTAAAAGCATTCTCGGTTCCCTACCATAGATTCGAAAAATATAATTTGAAATTGTCTCGCGCAAGAATTTGGCGTTTTTTAATTTAAAACCGTTATGATCGGGGGCAAAAAATTGGGAAAATGCCGAGGATAAAATTTTTATTTTTTCTTTTGCCAAATCGTGTGTTTCGGCAACGGCAACAATTCTTATTTGAGTATCAAAACCGGTTTTCGCACCCTTTTCCGCAAGAAGTTTCAATTGCTGTTCCTGAATCGGATTTAAGCGCATCTGATTTTGCATCATTTTGTCTTTTTCATCATCCGCCAACGACTTTCCCTGTGCGGATTTTCCAACATCAGATAAAAATTTAAAGAATGACTCCCCTATTCGCCTTGAAGCCGAAGTCGTAAAATATGAGCCGCTTTTGCCGGCAGTTATGTTTCTGGCGGTTTTTTCCAGAGCAAAACGCCAAGTGTTGTCGGTTGGGCGAATTAAAATTTGAATTCCAACATTGCAACCATCGCCAAGTTTTGACAAAGAATTAACTATGCCATTTAACGGATCATATTCAAGAGATCTGTATGTTTTAATCGGAAAGAAAAACTTTTTTATTAAGCGAAGATTTGCGGCGGCGATTTCTCCTTTTTGATCTTTGAAAATTGAAAATCCTCGCGACTCATCAACTTCGATAATAGCATCGGGGTACTGGGCCAAAATATTTTTTTCGATTGATTCCTTAAAAATTTTCGGCGTGCCGATATAAAAATTAACCAGTCCTGATTTTGAAACCATTTCAACTGAAATATGATCCTGCCCGGCGATTTTTTTGGTGATTTTTGGGTCAAAAAGCGCTTCAATATTGGCAAAAAATGGTTCAATCACCGCCGCCATTTCCCGAAAATCAAGTCGTTCATCATTTTGCTCGGCGTGCCGTTCTTTCGGAATAGAAACTTTCAGCATCAACCAATTTTCGGTTTTTTTCAATTGATTTTTGTAAAGAACTATTTTTTGCAGATATTTATTAAGATAGTAAAGTGAAATTCCAAGAGTCAACAAAATAAACAGCCAAATATACAGGCCGATATTTGCGTCTACTGAACTTGTTTCGTAACTTGCCAATTCCCTCCTTGAAAAAATTTCTAATTTCTAATTTCTAATTTCTAAACATAGACATCTAGACCTGTCATGCTGAACTCGTTTCAGCATCCCAGTAATCGATTACTGAGATCCCGAAATGAATTCGGGATGACGGAAAAATCAGTCAGCAAAAAACCTTTCCTCCATATCTGCGGCTTCTTTTGTCGTTGGTGGTTCTTCGGTTGAGACAAATTCCGTTCTGGTATCAACGGCTGTTGTTGGTTGATTGTCTGCTGGTAAAACCGCTTCTTCGGAGTTTTCCTCGGTGACGACTTCGGGAACGGTTTCAACGACTTTAGCGATTTCTTCATCTACTTCTGCAACTTCTGCGGGAACTTCCGGCGGAGCAACTATATCTTGCGCTTCTTGTGGTGCTATTTCAGCTACTTGCGCAACATTTTGTGTCTCTGATTCAATTGTTTCATCGACTGAAACTTTCTCTGCTAATTCCACCAATCGTCTTTTGTCTGCAACTGACAAATCAGCAATTTCACTTCTAATCTCTAGAATTTTATTCGGGTCAGTTTCTGTTTGCACGACATGCAATATATCCCCTAGTGACATCATTTCTTAAATTTATTAATAATATCGCTACGAATCTCCATCAACTCATTGGCAATTTTCTCACCAACATCGGGAATATTTTCTGATAGATACTTGGCAATCGCTTCCTGATCGTCGGTCTCAATAACCTTATCTAAATCAGCAATTTTGTCCTCCGGCAGATAAATCAAAAGCAAGTTCAAAACTCGATCATTAACCAAAGTGGCAATTTTCTCCTCGACTTCTTTTTTCTCTTCCGCCGTCCAACTGTCTGCCCCTAGTTCTGAAAGTAATTGATTTTTGTAATCATCAAGAACCGACTGTAACTGCTGATCGCTGACGCCGGCATCAGTCACCGGCGGACTAACTACGACATTTTGTTGATTATTTACATCATCCATTTCCACTCCTTTTTTTATTTTATGATTTTTCTAAATACCATTCGATCCTACCAGAAACAAGATCAGTAACCGAAATTTCCACAAGATTTCTTTCAATTGATTCTCCTGTTTTTGGATTAAATTCAACCCCCGAAAAAGTGTTTCTTCCCCAGCCATCAGCAAGAAAATACTTACCATTTTTGGATTGATCCTTGATAACTACTTGCGGTGCTCTAACTTTTTGATCAATCCAGCTAACAGACCTAATAACCAAGTTGGAAAATTCAGTGATACTTTGCTGGCTTAACACGCCTTTGCTTTCATAATTTTCATCCAAAAACTTTGTTTCGCTTTGGTTTTCCGCTGCGGATTTTGTTTCACTTGTATCCTTCCTTGCTTGAGTTTCTGCCTTCATTTGAGTCAATCTACTTTGGGCTCCAGTTTCTGTCACGGCTGCTGCCGCTTCGGCGACTTCAGCAGCCGCAGTTGGACCAAAAACATCTTGCGCTACTTTTCCAGCTCTTGCCGCTTTATCGGCATCTTTCGCCCTTTCTTCTGCCTCAATTTCAGCTTTCCTTGCTGCTAATTTGCTGGCAGGTGTACCCTGTTCTGGTTTGGCTTTTGCTACTTCTGCCTCAGCATCAATTTGATCCATTTTCAGTCAACAGATCTGATGTTCCTTTTTTTACCTTTTCTTTTTCAGTCGCTTCTGCTACATTATCGACTTCATCCATCTCAGCTATTAGGCCCGACTTTTTTGCCCCATGATCAATTTTTTCTTTGGCTTCGTTTAATGCTGTAAGTTTAGTGCTTAGCCAGTTTTTCATTGCATCTCTAACTAGCTTATTTTCAATCTGTTTATATCTGAAAAGATTAAGAAGTTTTTCAGCTGGAATAACCTCTGTTTTTTTTGTTTCCGGATGTTTTAATCTGACAACAAGGTTTCCCTTTTCACTACCCAGCATATATTCATCAATTAAATAGTTGATATTTAAGATAAATTTTTCGTCTCGCGATTTTGATGGTTCGCTTCTTTTAGCCATTACTTGCCAACCGCTTGCACCTTCGGTTAATGCTTCATTTGCAATTCTTTTTGCTTCTGTTTCGGTGATTTCTTTTTTTGGTTCTGGGGTTGGTGGAGCCGGTTTTGGTTTTTTATCGTCTTCTCCCGCTGATGATAAAGCTGACACGCCCGGTGATACTTCGGGCACAATAGGTGGTTCTACCGACGGTGGCGGAGTTTCTGTTGGCGGTTTAGGTGGCGCGGGTGGTGTTTCCTCTGGCGTCGGAGACGTTGGCTCGGCTGGAACAACTGGTTTATTCGACTTTTTTGCCGCTTCCGTTGCTACACCGGTAAATCCCTTTTCGGTCTTTGTGCTCCCCTGTCTTCCGGCGACCAAGCCACCGATTCCTAATCCAATGGCTGCAAGTCCAATAGCGCCGGTAATTTTAGCCGCTGCCGCAGCCGCTGTTTCATTTGTCCCGGCAGATAAAATCTCCCCTGCTAATTGTGGAAATGACAGAATACCCCTCTGAACTTCCGGGGTGGCTTGTAGAAAAGCGTCACGATTTGCGGTAATAAAATCAATTAACGGACGACTTCCTTCAACCGAGCTCGCTAGATCGATATTGTTAATCGCCGCATTGTGAATTAATTCCTTGCCCGACATATGACTCCCGACCATCTGAACAAATGACTTCAAACCCTCGTCGGAAAAACCACTTGGACTGCCGCCTTCGGCACGAATATTTAAAATATGATTAAGTATCATTTTCTCTTGATCACTATGTGCCCCTAATTGTTCAATACCAGACGCAACTCCAGCATTTTGTTGATTAACTTCACGGATTCCTTCCATTTTATCTTGCAATTCCTGATTTCCCACACTGGTGGCGCCAAAAAAGTGCTGCACAAGCCAGCCGATCGAAGCGCCGGTGATTGCACCAAGCGCTATACCCTTTACCGCTGACGCCAAAATTTGCTTCCGTTTACCCTGCATTATCTCTTTATATAAGTCCTTATACTGCTCTTTTGCGCCGTCGGCGATCGCTCTGCCGATTTGCGACTCCGTTTCCACCGCTTCATTGAGCGCATCGGCGCCAATTTTTGATTTCGTTAAAATGTCGCGAATCTCGCGATATTTTCCGACAAGTTGCGCAAGCTCCGTAGCATTGCCTCGAACTCTTCCTTCTCGTATTGCGCTGTTTAAGACGCCAAGTGATGCTTCAAGCTGGCCTGTTGTCATTTCCTCGAGCTCCGCCCGACCTTTATTAAAAATCCCCAATCCTGTCTGCCAATTACTCGCGCCTTCAACAATCCCCCTGCTTCGGCAATAATTGACGAGTCCGCCCATCGCTCCGCCGACGATGCCTCCGGTTAGTGGCGCGCCAGCACCAAGAGCGGAAATCGATTTTGATAATATGGTCGCCGCTGTTGCAGTTCCTAAGAACTTAACGGCTTTAGAGCTCTTTAATCTGTTTAGTTTACCCTGCCAACCCTTTCTCGATTCCAAAATTTGGCGCATTAAAAGCGCATCGGCATCAAGTTCATCAAGTATCCGTTTTTTTGACTCGAAATCAAGTTTTGGAAGCTGTTCGATTTTTTCATTCGCCTCTTTGATCTCCTCTTTCATCTCCTCCGG
>CAZVFH010000023.1:0-13655 GCA_964626415.1 uncultured Candidatus Saccharibacteria bacterium | reverse complement strand
AAAAAAAGAGCAAATATGCTCTGCCAAAAAATTGCATTTGGGGGGTGAATTTAGGTTAGCAGACACTTGTTTTTATATCACATTTTATTAGCGATGTCAACTGGCGCTACTCGCGAAATTACAAAAACAGACAAAATTACAAAATTACAAAAATATTCAGACCTGAAAATGGAAAAAGTTGTCTACAAAAAAGAAAGTTACGATATTGTTGGTTGCTGTTTTGAGGTCTTTAATCAAATTGGTCCAGGTCATCGAGAAAAAACATATCAAAAAGCGTTAGAAGAAATTTTCAGACAGAAAAATATATATTTTGAAAGTCAGTTTTATGCTCCTATAACTTTTAACAAAAAAGTTATCAGTAAATGCTATTTTGACTTTTTAATAGAGGACAAAATAGTTTTAGAGATAAAAGTTGGCGACCATTTTTACCGCCGAGATATTGAACAAATTTATTCGTATATCAAATCCAAAAAATTATTATTAGGCATTTTGGTTAATTTTACAACATCGGGGGCGCATTTTAGACGAGTGCTAAATATCGAGTAATCTTTTGTAATTTTGTAAGTTTAGTAGAGTATTTTTTGTAATTTTGTACTTTTGTCCGAATTTGTAATTTCGTAAGTAATAGAGAAATAATGGAAAAGATAAAACATATAATCCAACCAACCAAGGTGGAGCGAGAAAAAAATCGTCGCTTTCGTATCGCTATCTCTTATCCCCCAATGCCAGACGAAAAGGGGACGCCGTGTTTAGGGCAAAATCGTCAGTTTCAGTGGTTTAAGAATCCGACTTATATCTATCCTATGGTGCCGGCTTATGCCGCGACACTTCTTTCGTCTCAAGGTTATGATGTAATGTGGGATGACGGAATTGCCGAAGAACTTTCACAGGATGAGTGGCTTTCGCGCCTGAAAAAATTCAAACCAAATTTGATCGTTTTTGAGACCAAAACTCCGGTTGTCAAGCGCCACTGGAAATTAATTAACCTGTTAAAAAAAGAAAGTTTGAAAATTGAAAATTGGAAATTGAAAATTGTTTTGGTCGGCGATCATGTAACTGCAATGCCGGAAGAATCAATGGAAAGCTCTCAAGTTGATGTTGTCGCTACCGGCGGCGATTGGGATTTTTTAGTTCTAAATATTGCAAACTCCTATAATCATAAAGAGAAGTTGGAGGCAGGAATTTATTACAGAAAACCGGAAAACTCGAAATCCGAAATCCGAAATTCGAAACAAATCCGAAATCCGAAATTCGAAACAAATCCGAAAAGTGCTTCTGATTCGATATTCGATATTCGATATTCGAATTTTCCTATTCATAATACTGGCCATTTTGAACTCAATCATATCCTTGATGAATTGCCGATGATTGACCGAGATCTGACCAAATGGAAATTATACGCTTTTAAAAATGGAAATTATAAAGTTACGCCGGGAACATATACTTTTTCCGCTCGCGATTGTTGGTGGGGAAAGTGCACATTTTGCTCATGGACAACTCTTTATCCCGGCAAGGACTATCGCAAACATTCCGTAAAAAGGATGCTCGACGAAATCGGAATTTTGATCGAAAAATATAAAGTCAAGGAAATTATGGATGATGCCGGCTCATTTCCGATTGGCCCATGGTTAAAAGAATTTTGCGACGGAATGATAAAGCGCGGCTACAATAACAAAATCCGCCTCGACTGCAATATGCGGCTAAAGTCGTTAAATCAGGATGAATATAATTTAATGAGGAAGGCCGGTTTTCGTTTTATTCTTTACGGTTTGGAATCGGCAAATCAAAATACACTCAACAGAATTAATAAAAATCTCAAAGTTGCTGAAATCGAAAAAGGGCTGGCGATGGCAAAAAAAGCCGGACTCGATCCGCACATAACAACAATGATGGGCTATCCTTGGGAAACTCTTGAAGACGCGAAAAGAACAATTGCGCTGTCAAAAAAATTATTTGACAAGGGTTATGTTGACACTTTGCAAGCAACGATTGTTATTCCTTATCCCGGAACGCCGCTTTTTCGTGAATGTCAAAAAAATGGCTGGCTGACAACAGAAAATTGGGATGACTTTGATCAACGAACTGTAGTGATGAAATCGGATCTTTCGGAAAAAGATATCAAAGAGTTAGCGCAAGGTTTGTATAAATCTTTTGTTTCACCGAAATTTATCTGGCGGAAAATTATCGGCATTCGTAGCGTCAATGACATTAAATTTCTTTTTCGTGCCGCCGGAAAGTTGTTTGGGCATTTGGTTGATTTCTCCTCGAAAACTTAAGCAACTTAAGTTGCTTAAGTCACTTAAATTACTCAAGATGCTAAAAGACGAAACAATTCATTTTTCACTTTCACTTTTGGTCGGCATCATTGTTGGCTATCTTTTTGACAATTATTGGGCAATTCCGCTGGCGCTTCTCGGTGGGTTTTTTATTGATGGCGATCATTTGATTGATTACTTTATTCACAAAAAATTTCGCGAGTTGAATACCAGAGAATTTTTTAAAGGTGAATTTTTTGATGATGCCGGCAAAGTTTATGTCTTTTTACATGGATTTGAATATGTTGCAATTCTTGTTGTCTGCGGATTAATTTGGCCACAAATTGCTTGGGTTTTTTACTCTTTTGCTTTGGCTAATTTTCTTCATCTTTTATATGATACTCTTTATAATGGCGCTGTCTGGCCAACTTACTTTATAGTTTTTCGGATGTATCATAATTTTAGTCACAAAAAATTTAATTTTCCAAAATGTCAAAAATAAAAGTTGTATTTGTTTCGACAATGTTGCCCTCGGGTCATTATTCACAAATTTTGACTGAAAAGTTGAGTACTGAAAAAGATGTTGAACTTATAATCTATGCCGATGAAAATCCAGAAAATTTAAAAATCAAAAATTGTGGCAAAATAAAAATTGTTTGGAATAAAGGGATAAAATTTGCGGCACAGATTTTTAAAGAACTAAAAAAAGATAGGCCTGATGTTGTGCATCTGCAGCACGAACTTGGAATGTATGGTGGGTTGCCGACAGCTATTATTTTTCCATTTTTGATCTGGTGGTTAAGAGTTTCTCATTATCAGGTAGTGGTAACTGTTCATTCGGTTGTACCTTTGGGGCAAATCAATAAAGAGTTTATTGGTCTTTTTAGCGCTAATCCCATTGTTTCTAAACCATATTTATTCAAACTGGTGTTTTCCTTCATTTATCGAATAATTGTAAAATCTGCTAATCAAATAGTTGTTCATACAAAAATAATGCGAAAAATTTTAATCTCAGATTATGGCGCAAATGGCAAAAAAGTTAAAGTTGTTGAAACGGCAGTTCCGGTAAGTAAAATTCTCCCGCGGAAATTCGGAGATTACTTCTTTTATTTTGGTTATATGGTTAGAAGGAAAGGGTTGGGCTATGTCTTGGACGGATTTAGTGATTATATTTCAAAACACCCTAAAAGCAAATTTAAATTCGTTATGGCAGGTGGAGTAATAAAGGGTCAGGAAAAATCTCGGGATGAAATATTACAAATGATTGAAGGCAAAAATCTTAGCGATAAGGTTAAGTATGTTGGATTTATTAATCAGAAACAACAGGACGAACTTTACAACAACGCTTACGCCGTGATTTTGCCGGCGAAAATTTCGATTGCAGCATCAGGGCCGTTGTATTGGTCTTACAGCTACTGTCGCTGTCCGCTTGCCTCTAATGTTGGGAATTTGAGAGAAGAAGTGCAAGATGGAAAAACCGGAATTTTAGTTTCAAATTCAAAATGGAGCAATGCCTTTGAATATGCGGTAAAAAATCCAAAGATAATTGCCAAGATTGAAAAGGACATTTCGGAAATTGCCAGGAGTCGTTCACCGTTGGCTACAGCGTCAAAATATGCTAGAGTATATTTCAGAGTCAGAGAAGATCATTAATCATAATTTTTCGCAAGCAAAATATTTAAATAATAAAAAATGAAATTTGGATTTATTAGTCGTGCGTTGAAGTACAACGGGAGTATGGAATTTAGCGCAATAAATGATGAAAAAATTATTGCCAATTACCAACATCAATTTGTCATAGATCACTTTATCGATGATTTTAAGAATAAAAAAGTTTTGGATGCCGGGTGTTGGACGGGACCATTGGAAAAAGGGCTGATTGAAAAAAAGGTCGAAACAAATTTAACCGGAATTGATGAGAATAAAGATGCCCTTTTGGTTGCGAAGAATAATTTCTCTAAATTTAAGTTTGAGGAATGTCAGTTAATGTCTGAAAATTCTACTTTTATCAAGAAGCATTTAGGTGAATTTGATTCTGTAATCTTTCTTGATGTAATTGAGCATTTGCCGAAAAATGGCGAAACAAAAGCGCTCAAATTTTTCCAAAAAGTTTTAAAAAAAAGTGGAAATATTATTGTTAGCACTATGTCATCACACCCATTTAACTTTCTCGATCCGGCATGGTTTTTTGGACATCGTCATTATCGGCTAAAAGAATTAAAAGAAATTTTTTACTCTTCAGGGTTTGAATTTGTTGAGATTTTACGAATAGGAAATCTTTGGTGGGATATCGATCTCTTGTATCTTTATTTTTACAAGCATGTTCTTCACAGTAAATATGAAACTTCAAAAAAAATGTATAAAAGAATTTCCATGGGATTTGAAAAAACAAAATTTCCAACCAGGTATTACATTAAAGCGAAGAAAATATGAAAACCAAGACATTAAGCCAATTATAGAAAAATGTTTTAAAGAATCAATAGTATTTTGTGGTTGAAAATTTAAGGGCTTTTTGCTAGCATGGGAATGTAGTTTTTGCGACGCAGATTTTTATGTCTAATATTAAGATATTGGAGGATTATGAAATCAACAAGTCTGGTTACTGGGGGAGCTGGCTTTATCGGATCGCATGTAGTTGACAATTTAATTACAAATAATCACAAAGTTATTGTGCTAGATGATCTTTCCGGCGGGTTTGAATCGAATATTAATCCCAAAGCAAAATTTTATAAAGGTTCGGTTACAAATGAAAAGATTCTGGATAAAATTTTTGCTGAAAATAAGATTGACTATATTTATCACTTAGCCGCCTATGCCGCCGAAGGATTATCGCACTTCATCCGCAAATATAATTATGAAAATAATCTAGTTGGTTCAGTCAATTTAATCAACCGAGCGGTAAATCATAATGTCCAACATTTTGTTTTTACCTCAAGTATCGCTGTTTACGGCACAAATCAAACTCCGATGATCGAGTCTTTAGTTCCGATGCCGGAAGATCCATACGGTGTCTCAAAATATGCCGTTGAACTTGATTTGAAAGCTGCGCACGAGATGTTCGGTTTAAATTACACTATCTTTAGACCCCACAATGTTTACGGCGAACGCCAAAACCATGGCGATCCATATAGAAATGTTTTGGGAATTTTTATTAATAATTTGATGAAAAATAAGCCGATGACTATTTTCGGCAACGGAAAGCAAACCAGAGCTTTTAGTTATATCGGTGATATCGCACCATACATTGCTAGGGCTGTTGAGATCCCAAAAGCCAAAAATGAAGTTTTCAATATTGGCGCCGACAAGCCCTACTCAATTTTAGATTTAGTTAATATCATTGCCGATTCCATGGGTGTTGAGCCTAAGATCGAACTTTTGCTTGCAAGAAATGAGGTAGCTCACGCCTATTCAGATCATTCAAAAGCTAATAAAATTTTTGGGATTAAAAAAACCACTGATCTTAAAATAGGAGTGAAAAAAATGGTTGAGTGGTCGCTATTAGCTGGACCAAAGAATCCTAAAAAATTTAAAAACATTGAGGTTGAGAAGAATATGCCTCCAAGTTGGAAGAAATTAATTTAACAATGTTTATGAAAGATACGATATCCATCATAACCGTAACTTTAAATGTCGAAAATTTTGTTGATGATTATTTCACGGCAATTTTTGTTGGTGGTCATAAACCGTTTGAAGTTCTAGTCTACGATGGCGGTTCGACCGATAAAACGATAGAGCTGATCAAAAAATACCAAAAAAAATATCCAGCTATAAAGTTGTTTCAGGGGAAGAATATTGGATTTGCCGCCGGAAATAATCTTTTGGCCAGGAAGGCAGTCGGAGAATATCTCTTTATTTTGAATCCGGATACGAAGATCGATAAAAATTGTCTCAAATATCTTATTAAAAATGAAAAGCGCCCGACCTCAATATTAGTTCCCAAACAATTAACGTTCGATGGCAAGCTACTGACATTTGGTAATGGAATAGACATTTTAGGTTGTCCAACCTCCGGGAAATTTTTTGCTGATGGGGCAGCGATTTTTATTAAGCGACTGACTTTCAAAAAACTGGGAGAATTTGATCCGGATTATTTTGTATTTCAGGAAGATGTTGATCTTTCTTGGCGAGCGCATCTCTGTGGAGTCAGTCTTGTTTTTGACCCCGATGCTTTTATTTACCATTTTAGCGGCGGCACAGTAGCTGGTGGTAGTGTCAAAGATAAACAATTTATTACCACGACTTTTAGGCGTTATTTAGGTGAAAAAAATATTTATCAAAATCTATTAAAAAACTATTCTCTTATAATCTTAATTTTTGTTTTACCAATAAATTTTATTATCAATTTATTTGAAATTATTGTTTTTACTCTAACTGGCCGATTTAGTTTAGCGCTCTGTTATCCACGCGCATGGTGGTGGATTTTGAGCCATCTGTCATCAATAATTAGGAAGAGGCACATCGTTCAGCAAAAACGAATTGTATCTGATTGGCAGATTTTGGGAAAAACTTATAAAGGTAGCGCAAAATTGAGACTATTATTTACGGCTGGTCTGCCGAATACCCGACCCCAAAATCATGTATAAATTAAACAAATACAAGTTTGGTACGCATCAAATTATTGCAAAAATTATCGGTCATAAAAAAAAGAGAATTTTGGACATAGGTTGCAATAAGGGGTACTTAAAAAAAATTACCGCTGAGTGCAATGAATTCACTGGTATTGATTTTGATCCAATAGCTTTGAAAGTGGCTGGCAAGGGTGGCTATGTTAAAACTTATTTGGTTGACCTAAATTCTTGCCCATATAAAACAAGTATTAAATCTCGATTCGATCTGATTATATTCGCTGATTTATTGGAACACTTAATTTATCCTCAGTATGCCTTGAATTATTTTATCAGAAATAATTTAGCCGAATATGGTCAAATAATTGTTTCGTTGCCAAATGTGGCGAATTTTACCACCAGATTCAATTTGTTGTTTGGGGTGTTGGATTATTCAGAAGCTGGGATACTGGATAAAACTCACCTGCACTTATATACTCGCAAATCAGCAAGAAAAATGCTTGAAGATTCCGATTTAAAAATTATCAGTGAATACTATTCATCAAATACTTTTGGTTTATTAATTAACTTTTTTCCATTTCTATCCGGGCTCTTAGCCTATAATTTAATTTATGTTTGTGAAAAAAATAACAGGAAAAAATAAAAAAATTCTATTTAACTTAAATACTTTCCCAGTATCAGGTAATATTATTGCTTTGACTTACAAAATCAGATATTGGCAAGACATGGGCTACGAAGTTGCAGTTTTTCTGAGTGCTGGGTTGAAAAATAAATTAGACCAAACTCGCCAATTAAGACCTTGTAATTTTATCGAATTGAAAAACTGCCGCGAACCCTCCGATAGGTTGGGATTTACTCTTGAATGTTTGCGCCGCAACCTCTTGTCGCGCAAGTATCTTACCCAAATCAAAGGGGAATACCCGATAATTTTTTGTATTTCATCGGTTCTTGATCTAGTATTAATGCCTTATTTTCTAAAGTTAAAAAAAGTTGATTTTATCTGGGCGACGGTTTTTGACAATACGGTGCCTTTTACTGGGTCTGGAAATAAAATTGTCCGCTTTTTAAATTGGTTATTCTTTAAAATTAGTAGCACATTGATAAGGAAAGCCGATAAGATTTTTGCAATATCCAATGACTTATCAAGGTTCCTTTTACAGCACAGATTTGAAAAAGATCAAATTGTATTAACTGGGAATGGTGTTGAGACCGAACTAATTAAAAAAGCTAAAAAAAGCAAGAAATACGGTATTGACGCGCTTTTCATTGGAAGAATAAATGAAGCCAAGGGGATTTATGAGATGCTCAAAGTGCTTAAAATTGTGAAAAAAAGCTTCCCAAAATTTCAGTTAGCAATTATGGGTACAGGAGATGTTGTTACGGAAAAGAATTTTAGGAATGCTATTAATCAATACAGGTTATCGAAAAACATCCAATTTCTGGGCTACAAAACTGGTGTAGAAAAATACAATATTATTAAATCCAGCAAGTGTTTCTGGTTATTTAGCGAGGATGAAAGTTTTTCTGTATCATTAGCCGAAGCTGTTGTCTCTGGTATAAAGTGTTTTGTATACTTTTTACCTCCTTACAAATTCTATCGAAATAATGAAGTTGAGTTGTTTAAGCAAGGCGACTATCAAACTGTCGCGGAAAGTGTGATTAAATTGTTTAAAGAAAAATCTTTTGGGAATAAAAACGGAAAGATGCTCATTGAAGGATTAAGCTGGGAAAGGATTGCCAAGATTGAACACACGAACATCATTAAGGAACAAAAAAACAAAATGTTTAAACAAAGCAAATTAAATTTAAATAAATCATTATTTCAGAGTGTGCTGAATATTTTGCCGGTTGTTTTAATCATTCTAATCTCTTTAATTCCGGTCTATCACACTTGGGGACGGTTGTTAATTGGTGGAGATATTATCCTTCCATTTGACTATCAAGGGATTGCCAAATTTACATACCAATGGCTTGATAGTAATAACGGTGCATATTTTGTCCAGAACTATTATTTTTTTTACGCCACTTACTGGTTAGTGCAAGTTTTGCATCTGTCTATATTCCAAGTATCCAGCGCTTATCTTTTTTTATTAACCCTATTTGCAGGAATAGGTATTTATAAGTTGGTTGATTTGATTTACCGCCCAGAAAAAAAATACTTTTTAGCTCTTCCGATAATATTTTATCTATTGTCACCAGCGTTATTAAATGGTGGGCACTACGTATTTATTTATACCTTTGCTCCTTGGTTTGTTTATTTGGTATTTAAGGTATTAAAACATAAAAAGATTTTTATTTCTGACATCATTGGAATTAATGTTGTCGTTTTTATGTCCACTTTTGATCTACCAAATCCGAAATATCTAGTTCATCTTTTTATTATAGGTTTTGTCACCATAATTGCCGGCTTATCCTTAAAAATAATTAATTTCCGCTTGGTAGCCATAGAATACCGAAAGTTTATTCTTATTATATTATTATTGTCTTATATGCTGATTCCCTTAGTTTATTTCGGATTTTCGTATTCGCCCGAGCGCTACAACATTCACACAAAGGATGGCTACAAAGATTCAGGTCAAATGATGGACGCCAATGTGGCGACGATCAATAAAATGTTCCAACTTCATCATAATAATGTTAATCTGAACATGCTTGATGGGCGGCAATTTAACAAAAATCGACTGTCTATTGCTGTCAATGTCTTGATCATCATTTTGGTTGTTATTAGTTTTTGGTCGAGAAAGAAAAATGATGAAAATTCAAAGATTGAGTTAATTTTTTTGCTTTTGACAATAATTTATTTAATCTTTGCTATCGGCCCCAATGAACCAACTGGCTTTATTTATGAATTTTTGGTTTCCAATATTTCAGTTTTGGCTTTTTTACGAACGACCGCTGGGGCTGTTTTTTTTGTTTCAATTTTTTATGCTGTTTTGCTTTTTGCTTTTCTTAATCGCTTGGGAAAAAACAAGGTAATTACTTTCCTGCTTCTCTTTTCGCTATTAATCATTGCAAACTATCCACTTATTAACGGTCAATATTATCGCAATCTTAATCCGGTAGGCAATAAGAAAATTAATATAAACGCCAATGGTTTGAAAATTCCAGACGAATATTTTCAGTCGCAGAATTATGTTAATAACAATAAAATTGATGCCAAGCTTTTAAATTTCACTAGTGATTTATCATATATCAATACGAGTTGGGGATATTTTGGCTCCAGTATTTATTCTTTTTTATATCAGCGCGCCAATGTCGGTTATGATAAAATATTTTCCACGACATCAAAGCATAACATTGGTTTGGGATTAGTTGATTCAACACTTTATGTTGGCGGCGAGAAAGATAATCCAGATCTATCAGATTTTTCTCCAGCTCAAGAGTTCGGCTTTTTGCAATTTAAAGACATTAAAGCGGAAAAATTCTTACCACATTTGTATATTGCTCAAGAATCAAAGATTTCTGACAAGTTATCGATTGATCGACCACCTGTTGCAGTCAGTGATAAAATTAATGATGTAATTTTCTATACCATCCAGAACCAAAGGAAGCTAGAAAGTTTAAATAATTTACCGGCTGAAACCAAGAGCATGCCAGTAGTCGAATATCGAAAAATTAATCCGACAAAATATCGAATAATTATTCATAATGCAAATGGTAAATTTCCACTAGTATTTTCCGAATCATTCGATGATGGGTGGAAACTCTATGAAAAAAAGATTACTAACAGCAAAGATAAAAATGAATTGATTGAGCAATTATCCAACTGGAAAAACTTTCCCGAAAGTGTTAATTTTCAAGCAGACTACTCAACACTAACGGATTACATAAATCAGGGGATTGTTTCAACCCTCGGTGATGCTGAAGAAAAAGAACAAAGCTATTACAAGTGGGTTAATGGTAAAAAAAAGCTGGATGGAAAACATAAATATACAATTGACTTTGTCTCAAGAAATTTTGTCGGTACAATTCAAAATGACAATTTATCCGCAGGTAAAGTTTATGAAACTTGGCTGGAAAAAGCGGCTATTAACGAAAACAATCACTTTGTCGCAAATAGTTATGCCAATTCTTGGCTGATGGATAGCCAAGAATATTGCCATGATAATAATCTCTGCCGACAAAATTCAGATGGCAGTTTTGATCTAGAGCTGGTAATGGAATTTGCGCCACAGCGGTTCTTTTATCAAAGTTTGGCAATCACACTGATTTCGCTATTTTCCGCATTGATTTATATTTTAGGATTAAAAATTATTAGAAGGAGATACTTGGATGGTAAATAAGAGCATGCAAAATAAATCAACTATTGTCTATCAAGCGCTGAAAAAGTACCGAATATATTTTATTGTATTAGTAATTTTTGTCGTAGTGTTTTTGTTTGGTGGAAACTTCACCTACCATGATAAATCGCAACAGGATATTGCCGATCAGTTTGAGCAATTACATATGACCATGACAGGAATTTACTATATAATGCCTGATTCTTCTTCTTTGCTTGTCAATAACTTACTCACTACTACCCCTGGTGATGTTGGCAGGTTGACTTTTGATATTCGTGTCACTAACAACAATAATTTATTTGATGAACAATTTAAAAACAAACTTCAAGTTTTTCTTGATTCACCTTTGAGTCAACAACAAGTCGGCTTAATTGAGACTACATTGCAAACAGGGATAAAACATGTTGAGTTGATTTTTGTTGCTGATAACCGCTATGGAAATCTTTATTTTGACAAAGGAGAAATTGATAATTATGGCAACACAATAGAAGTGTCAAATATTCGTTATAACCGATTGGCAGTGGACAACATCTACCAGACAAAAAGCTTAAAACCAACCTTGAGCGGGGAAGTAAATGTTGATCAAGTTGTGCTCGATACTGGTGTAAAAGAAACAAACCAGCCGTTTAAATTTACCCGTAGTGATGAATTTTTCGGTGAAATATTTACTGCTAAATCAGAGATGATTTCTGGTGGTGATTTTAAACTTAAGTTTATTGGCTCAGGAGGGTTCGGAAGTTATTATTTAGAGATCAGAGAAGTCAGTGAACCAAAAAATGGCACTGTGATTCTTGGCAAACGAATTGCTTATTACTATTTTAATCAAAATATCGCAGAAAAAAAATTAAAAATCAGAAGAGGATTTTACCACATTCCATTGGCAGCGAAACTAGAGGTCGGCAAAAAATATTATGTTGGTTTTAACAATAAGGATGTTAAATTTAATTTGATTAATACCCTTCAGGTTTACGGTAGCAACAATTCGAAAATGTATGATCAGGGAATGGGTATTAGGGTCAATAATGTTGGTGAGAAGGCAAACGAAATTGGTGATATCTACCTTAAACTCTACGCAGCCAATTACAAGTATGTTAATGACCAGAAAATTCTGGCTGGAGCCACAATTGAAGATTTGGGAGCTGGTCAGGGGCTATATACATACAGATCATCTGGGAGTGTAACAGATTTTTTTGATCTTTATGATTGGGGAAAAAATTTTAGCGATACTGGTGTTTTTTACGACAATGTAAGAAAAGGCATTTCAGCGTTGGCAAAAGATAATAATTACTTTGTTTATCAATTTGATACCGTTTTTCCTTTTTCACTGATCAATTTTAATCTAACATGTGGGGTTAATAACACCGAGAGATGTTTCTATTATTACTCCTTTGATGAGCAGAACTGGCAAAAGGTGGAGCAAATCAAAGGCAATAATCCGAAAGCTGAAACGCAATTCCAAATAGTTGGTGCAGGTGAGCAGAAAAGAATTTATCTTAAGGTTACTTATAACAAAGATGATAATATATATAATCGAAGTCCAATGTTTTCAATTGAAAGAATTATCATTGATGCAAATCTAATAATTAAATAAATGAAAAATAATTATAAAAAAATTGTGGATTTTATTCAGAAATGTCATCGGAAACGATATATTGATGTTGTTCTAATATTCTTAGCTTTTATTTTAGGTGCGTATCTTTATTGGGATATAGTCAATATTATCACTCTTTGTTATATTGTTTTTTTTATCCTTTTTCCAATGTCGAGTCATTTTTATCTAAAAATTGCTCTATCACTTTTGACTGTATGGGCTGTGTCTTCAGTTTTAATAAGGGATCCAATAGCCGAAAATTTTGCCATCATAGCTTTTTGTTCCTTAGTATTCTCAGTCGCAAAACTCTTCAACGAGTATCGCCGAAAGGTTGACAATTAAAACAATATATTGTAGCGGTGTGGTGTTAAAAAATCCAAAAGGGACACTTTAGTCGTTATTAATCTACCTTCTTTCAATTAGCAAATGAATATTTCCTGCCGCGAATTTAGAATTACGGCGCCAATATGATTCATAATAGCCCAAGTAGGCAAATGGTCGGCTTAACCAAATTATTATTTTTTTTATCCAAATTAAAGTTCGGTAATCACTATTGTCAATTATCTCATTGGAATCTCTAAGCGCCATAGCCTGTTTTTTACCAAAAATCGTCTCGAGAAGGATTTTTGGTATGTAAAGGAAAAGTAAAACTTGAAGTTGGCTTATTATCCGAACACTATAAAATTCTTTGATTATTTTGGTTAGTTTTTTATCAATTAACTTATGTAAAACTTGTGGAGTAAATTGAACGGTGTGCCCAAAAATTTTGTTGGTTAGTTTTTTGGCGGGAGAAATCTTACTAAAAAACCAAGTGAGAGAGAATTTGTTCAACTCGATTGGTGCGGAAATGTAGATGCGACCATTTTTATTGAGTTTTTTTAGGGCATTGTCCAAAGTCATCTTTGCGGTTTTTTCAGATTCCAAATGTTCCAAAAGATCAATAATTAAAATCAGATCAAATTTT
>CAZVFH010000022.1:0-13938 GCA_964626415.1 uncultured Candidatus Saccharibacteria bacterium | reverse complement strand
ACCATCTGCTCGACTCCGCGAACTTGACCTTCAATTCGTTTTAGACGATTTTGAATTCTGGAAATTTTCATTTCTCCTACGGATTACTGATAAAAACGAAAATACGAAATTACAAATATTTGAAGATTTGATTATTTGGATTTGTTTAGAAATTAGGATTTAGAAATTAGACATTTTCCTTGTGGATAAGTTATCCACAAGGATACCCCCTCTTATCCACAATATACCCCTTGGCGGTATTTTACAAGAGAATAAATTGTATTGAATTTTTTGTGATATAATTAGTTTAGGAGAATATTAATTAAGGAGGCACAATGAAAGGACTCGGGGCTTTTGATTGGGTTGCTGTGGTGCTTGTCATCATCGGCGGTCTAAACTGGGGACTTGTCGGTTTTTTCAAGTGGGATTTGGTGGCGGCGATTTTTGGCGATATGTCGTCAATGTCGCGCGTTGTCTACGCACTTGTCGGACTCTCCGCCCTCTGGCTGCTATTTACTGTTTGGGGCTACGGCAAGAAATAGTTTCTGTTTCATTGCGAAAAAACTCCGCAACCGGCGAAGTTTTTTCGCTGGCTAATAGATGAAATAAAAATGGCTCGGAAAAAGCGATTTGCAAAAAAAATTAATTGGTTTATAATAGAATTATATAATAATTAAGCGAGGGATTCCGATAGAAATATCGGGTCAAAGAACTATGAAAAAAACAATGGTTTTTGTATTGATTGCGATTTTAATCGCCGGAACTTTAGCAATTTTTACTCTTTCAGCCAAAAAAAGCCAGGCGGCGACTATTGAAATGGATCAATTGAATTACCCGCCTTATTATACTAACCCACCAGGATACAAGTCCTACATTGTAAAACATGTAGATGTATATGTCCCCTGCCAAAAATTTAAACCGGGTAAATCCATCATGGCAAGTTATTTGGATTTGCCTTTGGGTTATGGGTTTGGGGAAGCAGCATCAGCACTAATACACGAAGCAACAGGAGCTTACGGCAATGAACCTGGCAATGAAATTGTAACTTACACGGCAAATGTTTCGACAGAATTTGAAGTTGGACAGTGGCAAAGATTTAATGCTTCCGGCGAAACAACAGTCAATACAAGCAACTACTACTGGCTGTGTTTGGGAACTAATAATATTAATTTGAGATGGTACTACAGTGAGCCGAGCGGCTATAACAATGGTTTCTTGTTACTTAAATATCGCAACGGAGTACCAGTTTTTCAAGCCAATCAAGATTTCGGCTTCCGGACTTTTGGCTATGATCCCGACCAACCAGCCGGACCATCAGACGATCAACCCGTTGATCAGGGAGGGACAACCGGAACAACTAGCACAACTAGCAGCGGCGAAATCCTAGGAACTCCAACTACGACAATCGCCAAACCGCTAGAGCTGACTGCCGCCTACTCTGAAGCCGATCACGGAGTAAAATTGGCTTGGAAGGCCTCGACAACTGCTGATATTGACGGCTATAAAATTTTCCGATCGGAGAATAAAGACAAGGGCTATACAAAAATTAAAGATACCAAGAAAGACAAACTTGATTATTTGGATCAAGATATTGCCGTTGGCAAGACATATTACTATCAAGTTCGTGCTTATAAAGGCAGCGGACAATCTTATTCCTCAAACACCGCCACCGCCGCTATCCCGGCTGACGCCCCGCCGGCAAAACCGCAAAAGTTAACGATTGTCAGCACGACAACCGACACAATCTCGGTTAAATGGCAAGCGAACAGTGAGACCAATCTCGCCGGCTATACAATTTCGCTTTTCAAAGGCGAAGAAAAAGTCAAGAGTGAGGAGCTTAAAAAAGATGCGACGACTTACCAATTTAATAATACCGAAGCCGGAACATCCTACATTGTTGAGCTTATCGCCAAAAACGACGCCGGCAAATCCTCTGCTCCTGCAACCGCGCTGGCTGAAACAACAGCAAAAGCCACGACCTACTCACTAATAACTCCTCTGACAATTACTCTGTTTAGTGCCGCTGTCATTCTTACCGGAGTTTTAATCTTTATGATGATCAAGAGACAGCGAAAACTCCGGTCGTGAAGTCGAGGGTGAAGCGATTAAATAGTTGCGCTGCAGAAATGCTCAACATTTCGCAGGTATTCGACTCCGCTCATACCCTGAGTAAAATCGAAGGGCGAATTCAAAGCGTTATAAAATATCCTACGGTCTTAGCCCAGGATATTTTATAATCCGGGGACTAGAACAATATCGTAAATAAGGCAAATGGCGATTAATTGAATTTTGCTATATTATAGAGTCATAAATAACAAGTTCTATGACTGAAAAAAATCAAACAAAAGAATTAGAGATCGGCGGAGTGACTTTTGGACTTGCCAGCGGAGTGCTTACAACTCTTGGAATGATAATTGGAATCAACGCCGCCACAAGTTCCCGTCTCGCAATTATCGCCTCAATTTTAACAATCGCAATTTCTGATTCGCTTTCTGATGCACTCGGGATGTATCTTTCGGAAGAGAGCCGGCTTGACGAACAAAAGCAATCGGTAAAAATAATATCGCTCTTTACTTTTCTTGGCAGATTCTTCTTTTCGGCAATTTTTCTTTTGCCATTCTTTTTCTTTTCAATTGACCAATCAGTGATTATTTCTTTGATTTTCGGATTATTTCTAATGACAATCGCAATGATAATCATCGCAGTTAGAAAAAAGGAACCGATAATCAAAACTGTTCTTGCCCACATATTATGGGTAGTTATTGTCATTTTCTTAAGTTACTTTATCGGAACGACTGTCAATAAATTGGTTAGCTGATTTTTAATTTTATTGAAACGTCGTTCTTTGATCTGCAATTCTCCTTTACAGTCGGCAATTTTTTTGCTAAGATTTCTATGTATATTCCCCGGTAGCTTCCGTCCCGCCGACGGCGGGACGAGACCTCGCCCCGAATCATCGGGGCGGGCAATGGCAAAATGGTATGAAAAATATTATCTACATTTTATTAAGTTTAAACTACCAAAAAACTTATATTGGAATCACCAGCGATCCTGGTAAAAGATTAGTACAGCACAACAATGGTTGTAACAATTATACGCGCAGGTATAGGCCTTGGAAAATAATCTACACAGAAAAGCACATTTCAGAACTTGAAGCAAGAAAGAGAGAAAAATATTTAAAATCATCAGCTGGAAGAAAATTTATTAAAAAATTATTAGATAAAATTCAGTAATTATGCTCCGAAGTAGCTCAATGGCAGAGCGCCTCGCTGTTAACGAGGATGTTGTCGGTTCGAGTCCGACCTTCGGAGCCATAATTACTGAAAAGGAGCTTTTATCTCGCTTTTAGCGGATCCGTCCCGCATAGCGGGACGAGACCTCGCCCCGAATCATCGGGGCGGGCAATGGCAGAGCGCCTCGCTGTTTCCGCCTCGGCTTCGCCATCGGCGAGACAGGAACGAAGATGTTGTCCGTTCGAGTCGGACCCGGGGAGCCAAATTGTAAAAAATTTAAAAATTTTATGGACTATGAAGAAATAATCAAAAAATTTCCTTGGATTTTGGAAATAAATCAAAATTGTATAATTAGTCCTGATGCCGATGGATTGATTTGCGGATTGTTTATGTCAGAGTATTTCAATTGGAAAATTGTTGGGTACTATGATAATGGAAAGCATTTGATTTTAAAGAAAAATACACGCGCAAAAGATTGTATTTTTTTAGATACAGAGATATTTCGACCAAACATCAGAAGCATTGGACACCATATTGTCCGATTAAGACAGAAAGATTTTCCCGGCAATTGGTCAAATTTCAAAAATTGTTGCAACCCAAACATCATAAGGGGTCGCACACTAAAAGATGGATTTTCTAAAAAATATCCAATGGGAACTATCCATTTTCTTATTGCTCTCACTGGAACCAAAATCAATATTAAATTTGCAGATGATGCATTATTTGCCGTTCTTCAAGCGGACGGATCGATAAATCGTTTTCTGGATAAATATTCGGACAATTTGGCTGATTGGTTAAAATATATGGGTGTAATAGAGGATAAAGGAGCTTTCAATGAATTGCTTCACCACAATATAGATCTTTTGGAATTTTGCTTAAAATATGTTGATTACATTCAGGACTATGTTAAAACAAAAAAAGACAAAATCCCAATTTCCGATTCAAACCAAACATTAGTTGAGAGTTCATTCAATATGACAAAAAACGGTTTTTCCGCAGAGTGTAAAAAACAGATATTTGAATATCTTAATTTTCTAGCGAACAAAACTGGTTGGAAATTTAACAAAAATAACTGGCAGTTTGATGATTTCAGTATTTATTGTTTTAGTAAAAATTCAGTAAAGCCAGGTGTCACAACTTATCAAAAAGCTATAAACGACAATGCACTTTCAATGGCATTCACTAGTTCTCTAGGTTTTGACTACACAATTGAGTCGCCAGACAAACTTCCTTAAAATAATTTTGAACTCTGATTACTTTCTTCGCTAATTCTCTTTCTAGCCAATTCGCAATACTCTTTTGAAATATCGAATCCAAGATATTTTTTTTCAAGTTCTATCGCCGCCAGCGCAGTTGTCCCACTACCAATAAAAGGATCGAACACAATTCCGCCGTCTGGGCAAAAACACTTTATCAGGTCGTATGGAATTTTATCAGGAAAAGTTGCTGGATGTTGATGTTTCAGTCGAGTGCCATCCCCACAAGTCGTATAATCCCAAATCGTTCCTCTGCATTTCGTCGGATTTATTGTTACTTTCTTTGATGTTAGTGTTTGCCCATTTGTCAATCGAGTGGCGCAGCCAGTCATCGTTTTGCCACCATGTTTTGAAGGAATTTTTAAATGTTCTTTGTTAAAATATTGTGGTTTCTTGCCTTTAAGAAATATGGGAATATATTCATGATCAACGCGAAATCTTTTTGTCCACCACGCGCCTTCAGCACCATGTTTCTTGTAAATCACCGTTTCAAATAATTTAAAACCGATATTGTCACACCAGTCAGTGATTGTTCGAAAAGTCGTTAGCGATTTGCCAAAGTCCTTCGTTTGATCCTGGATTACCATTGCTACCATTCCCCCATCTTTTAAAATCCGGAATAATTCTCTGCCCGTTTTGTGCAAATCATAATTAAACCCGTTGTAATTTCGCACAGAATCATAAGGTGGAGAAGTAACAACAAAATCAATGGACTCATCTGGCAATTTTTTCATTCCTTCGACACAATCAATACACTGGATTGTATTTATCCAATCCTTTAGAATTAATTTGGCCCCTGATGGTAATTTGCTGATATTTGGTTTTGGTAAAATATACGCTTCACTATTTTTATTGGTCTTAATCTGATCTAAAAATGAATCCAATTTTTTTGAAGTAATTCGAAAATCTTTTCCCATTCTATAAGCTGTTATCTTGCCAGCTTTGATGTAGCGATAAATGGTCATTTTATTTACTTTTAGAGCGTCCGCAACTTCTTGAACTGTCATAAATTTAGCTTCCATATTTTTATTATAGTTTACTCTCGTTTACAAAACAAGTTCTTGGTAGTATACTTAAATTACAATGCCAAACAATCAACAAAAAAAAGTGCCAAAAGACCAGAAAAACAAAAGGTGGCTTGATTACCAGAAAAACAGTTATGAAGTTATTAAAAAACTCTTTCCCAGCTCTAAAGTTGAGCACGATATTAAAGTTGTCGGTAAACTCTCCGAGGGAAGAAGACAAATAGATGTATGTCTAGATAGGGATAATGATTCAATCAAGAAAGTTTTTGAGTGCAAGGATTACTCTAAAAAAGCAATCGATACTCCCAAAATTGATGCTCTGTTTGGTAATTTAAGAGACATTGGGGCTGAAAAAGGAGCTTTTGTATCAAATACGCCATATACCAAGCCAGCAAAAAATCTAGCATCAAAATCTAATATTGATTTATTACATTTGATTGATTCGGATAACCCAGATATTCAAATAAAAATCGGAATACCAATAGGAGTTCAGGTAATTTATCTGAGAAGATTCAATCTTGGGCTTGGATCTAGTGATACAGTCCCAAACAGCATATTAGAGTCAGAAAATAATGGATTATCATTACTCATTGGAAAAGAAGAAATACCCATCATTCATCTGGTCAAATATCTTTGGGAAGAAACAGATTCTCTATCAAGAGAACTTGGAAATTATGAATACTTTCCCCCAAAGCAGACAGAAACGATGTTCTTAACTGAAGGAAACGATAGAATTACCCTAAACCATTTATCAATTATTTATACAGTTGAAGCCAAATACTATCTTTTGGAAGTCGGGGCTGAAAAAGCAAAGGGACTACACAATGCTCAGGATAAGTCATTTGTCTCCGCAGATGAATTACTAACTGAGAAAATTGATATTTCCGGTTCTCTACAAAATACAAAAGAAACAGACGAAACCTTCAATGGAAGCAAAATACCTATGATGATGCGCCTAATAGCGGAATTAAATGTCCCAACTATCTAAACAGGACAAGCCGATAATATAGCTAATTTAGTTTTTACCACGCTCCAATAGTCGTAATCGGTAAGCATATCTATAAAATTTTGGGTAATGGGGAGCCAATCGAAAGGAACGAGAGATTTCTTCCGGCTCTTTTCGTTACCTTTACCGTCAGTTTTTTCAAGCATTGTTTGATGTTGCGAACTGGGCGTTGTAGAGTGAGGAGTAAAAGCCATTCTTTTTAAGAAGCTCAGCGTGAGTTCCCTGTTTGCAAATCGTCAAACAACGATAGATATACTCAAAGTAATTTTCTTGCTATTTGACCAACTTTTTTGCCAAACCGATGTAATTTTCCGCTGTTATTTTTTTGAGCTGTGATTTTAGTTCATCTTTAATTTCCAAACTATCAATAAATTTATCAAATTCTTCTTTATTTATTCGATAATCCTTGCCGACTTTGTAGGCAGTTAACTTTCCCGTTTTAATGTAGCGATAGATCATCATTTTTGTGACTTTTAGGATGCTTGCCACTTCTTCGACTGATAAAAATTTGTATTTCATTTTTTTATTATACTTGACTATTATTTACATTGTCAAACTTTAATCAACAAGTAATAAATTAATGTCAGAATAGATAATTTAATAAAATCACTGTTGCATTATCTTGAAGTTTATAGTAGTGTAGTAAATTACTACTGTTGATTAACAGAAAAGATAAAGTTATAATTGAAATATAAAATCAAGAAGCACTTCAATGACTCAAAATACTTACAAAAAAGGAACTCTCAATTTATTTATTTATCCTGATAAAAATCACTTCACAGGTGTTTGTTTGGAGTTAGACATTATTGTAGAAGGAAAATCAGCTTATGAAGTTAGGCAAGAATTATTTGATGGTGTCAGCTCTTATGTTGAGACAATAATTAAAAACAAATTGCCAGAATCTCTTTTGAATAGACCGGCCCCAAAAGAATATTGGGATAGATTTTTTGCACTTTTGGCAGAAGAAATAAAAGCACATAAGAATAGAAACCTTACCCCTACTAAAAATTCATCGTTTGAATTTATGAAAATTCCAATTGGAGATACTCGCCGTGTGCTTCAACCCTGCTAAATTCCATTTGTTATGTCTAAAAATAAACTTAAAACACTAAAAAATAAAGAAGTTATCAAAATAATCACTCATAATGGGTTTAAATTAAAATCAGCTAGTAGCGCTCCTCATTTTGTGTTTTATCATCCTAATTATAATGGTACTCATAGAGCCATTCAAATATCTAAAAACCCAAGCAAAGTATGTCCCGATGGGACACTCCGGCAGATTGTTAGAAACTCAGGAAAACCCAAAGAAGAATTTTGCTAATTAATTCCAATACTTGTAATATTGAAATCAAGTTGCCTTATGGGTTGACCTAGTGTAATGATTTCGTGGTAATGTTTATTTCGGAAAGCATCAGCCAAGGGAAGTCATAAAAAAAATGACCAATCAGGTTGGTCATTTTTTATGACTCCGTGATCTTTCTTATCCCGTCGTTGTAAACTGGGCGTTGTAGAGTGAGGCGTAAAAGCCGTTCTTTTTCAGAAGTTCGGCGTGAGTTCCCTGCTCGACGATGTTGCCGTCGTTCATAACCAAAATTAAATCAGCATCGCGAATTGTTGACAAACGATGGGCAATGACAAAACTGGTTTTGCCCTTCATTAAGCCCTTTACCACAAAAAACCATCCTGTAAAATGGCTTTTTGTAGTTATGAAACAATTTTTTACAGAAAGATAAAAGCCGAAATCATTTTATCAAAAAGATAAGAATTTTCTCTCCAAGTTGCCATTGCTGTGGCGGCGTCCTGAGCGCTGGCGATGAAATTAATCTTATAAATTTTGCCGTTCTTGATCGTGCAAGCAAAGCCGCTAACATGGGATAGCTGGGTTTGTAGATCGGTATATGACAAAACGACTTTTTTTCCCGCTTCGGTCTGAACGGTGATATCTTCCTCCGACTCAACTTTAAACTCCTTTATCGGCCATTTTTGGATTGAGTTCTTTAATTCGTCAATAATCCCCTGCAATGTTAAATTTTCAGAGTTCGGTTCAGACCAGATATTGGCAAAAGTCACCGGAGAAGTCGGCGGCATATCGCCTTCCGGTGCGTCAGCAGTTGAAAAGCTAGCCCGGCCTTCAACACCGGACTCGGTCTGTTTCCAGGTCGGCGGGATTGGGATCGAAAATCCCTGACTCTCGCTTTTATATGTCTGCCAGCCGCTGGTGCTGATATTAGTATCTTGTCCGGTCGTTGTTGCCGTCTGGCTGTTTTCATTTTTTGATTGATTTTTATACAGCCACCAGCCGAGTGCTGTCAGTGCTCCAACAAGTACAAGGACAATAATTATAATCAGCCAAACAGGAAAGACCCTTTTGCTTTCCGTTGGAATTTCTTCATTCATTTTTTCCTCCGCGACACATTAATGATATTATTTTATGCCATTATTAATTCCAGTAATAATATCGCGCATAACTCTTACCAACCGAGTGATTTGATCAACCTCTTTGTGTGCCCAAGCCCAATCAATGTCAGCAACAAAACTGTTGTTGCCGGTGGCAACCGCTTTTGCTCTGCCGGTTTGAAACTCGGTTTCAGTCCAGCCGTCAAGACCGCTGTGGGCTTCGATAAGATCAACCAAATAAGTGAAAACAGTCAAATAACTGGCAATACTGGCTTTTTTAGCATTGTTGTCAGTAATCTGTTTTTGTAGCGAGCTGATACTTTGGCCCGAAGCGTCTGACGAGGTTTTTAAAGTCGCAAGTTCGATATTAGCTTTTGCCAAATTATCCTCGGCAGTTTTTAAACTCTCCTCAACTTTCTTCTTGGAGTCGGCCAAATCGTTATAACTCTTCATTTTCTGCCAGTAGAAATAACCCAAGGTACCACTGGCAAGAAAGAAAAAAATCGCCAAGATTAAAGTGACAACAAAAGCGACTTTTGCCTTGTGCGGATCATTTACAAACTCCATAATCCCTCCTTTTTTTTAGATCAATTACTTTTCTTTATTCTACCACTTGGATTTGAGCGATGCAAGTTGCCATTGAATATCAGCAATCTAGGATGTATAACACGCTGCTACGGAGTAAGCCGTAGTTAGTCGTACATTTAGTCCATTTGCTAGTGTTGAAAAAAAGAAGTTAGAACAATGATGGCCTAAACGATTTAGTTCTGTTTTGACAATCGAATTATTTTTGTCGTATTGATTTAATAATCTCAATCCAAAAAATCGCAACTACTCCGACCGCTAGAAATAAAAGCCAAAAGACCGGAGCGATAGGGGTAGTGCCGAGAATTTTATTTAAATAAGGCAGATAAACCGCAGCAAGAGTCAAAATGATGCCATAAACAATACCAATAAAGAGGTATTTGTTTTCAAAGAAGTTCTTTGCTCCCAGCAACGGTTTTTTTAGATTTTTAAAAGAAAAAACATAGATTAAACTGGCGGAAATGACAATAGTGAAAGCTACAGTCCTAGCCAGATTTAAATTGCCGGTTTTGTTCAAATAATACCAAAAGAAAAATAAAGACAGCAGTCCAACGCTAAAACTAACAGCCAAAGAGAGCATTACTACAAAGCGATCAAAGATGTTTTCTTTCTGTATCTCCCTTGGGGTTGCTTCCATAATTCCTTTTTCCTTGGATTCAAAACCCAAAACAATATCAATCGGGCCGTCGCAAATCAAATTAATCCAAAGAATCATCGCCACAGTTAGAGGAATGGAAAAATTCAAGAGCATGGCGCCAAAAATCAGAACAAGCTCAACAAAAGAGTTAGACAAAGCATAGCCGACAACTTTTTTAATATTGGAGAGAATTACCCGACCTTCCTCGCAAGCGGCGACAATTGTCTTAAAATTGCTATCGAGCAAGATCAGGTCGGAAACCTCTTTGGCAACATCGGAAGCATTGGCGACAACAACAGCAATATCGGCTTTTTTCAGCGCTAGTGCGTCATTTACGCCGTCGCCGGTCATAGCCACGACTTCACCGTTGCTCTGGAGCGCTTCAACGATTTTCAATTTTTGGTGCGGAGTGATTCTCGAAAAGATTGTGATGTTTTCAATTCTTTTCTTCAGTTCGAGAAGCGGAATTTTTTCCAGCTCCGGAGCTTCCATTATACTATCATCGTCAAATTTAAGACCGAGGGTCTTGGCGACTTTTACCGCCGTTTCCCGAAAATCGCCGGTAACAATTTTAATTTTGATTCCGGCATTTTGGCAAGCGGAAATTGCATCTTTGACTTCTGGTCTGATCGGGTCTTCAATACCGAGAATACCAAGCCAAATCCAATTTTTTTTTGCTTTCAAGTCGCCCGCTTTTTTGTAGGCACAGCCAACAATTTTTAAACCGAGCTCAGCCCAACTTTTCATTTGTTTAAGGAATTTTTCCTTTTCATTTTCTTTAATTTCGCAAAATTCCAAAACAACTTCTGGCGCGCCGAGAATGTAGCCGCGTTCCGTCCCATCCTGACGAATAATAGACAGCGAGTATTTTGTCTCGCTACTAAACGGCTCCTCATAAATTTTTTCCACGCAGTCAAGGAGTTTTTTTGGTTGCAAATGATTGTGTTTTTCGACATATTGCCAGAGAGCGACCTCCAAATTATCTTTTTGCTGATTAGCCAAAATCAGCGCCAAATGCGCATGCTCCGCATCGGAAAATTGATTTTTTACTACCTGCATAATACCGCGAGTCAAAGTGCCGGTTTTATCAGTACAAATGACTGAAGTTGAACCGAGAGTTTCAACTGACAGCAACTTTTTTACCAGTCCCTTCTTTTTCAAAATCCGCTTCATTCCGCGAGCGAGAATTATTGTTGCGGCGATCGGCAAACCTTCCGGAATTGCTGCTATCGCCAAAACCATCGCAAATTTGAACATTGTCCAAACATTATGATCTCGAGTAACACCAAGAATAAAAATTATTAGGCAAAGAACTGCGACGATATAAACCAGATTGACGGAAAATTTCGCCAATTTTTTTTGCAACGGCGTCTCCTCCTCTCGGATTTCCGCCAGTTTCTCGGAAATTCTGCCGATTTCCGTTTCCAAGCCAATTTTTGTCACTTCCATTATTCCGATACCGGAAATTACCGTTGTGCCCATAAAAAGCCGGGCATCTTCTGCTGGTTTTTTATCAACCGCCTCCTCTTCACCACTGAGAATTGCTTCATTAATTAAAAGATTAGTTGCCTCATGGGTCTTGCCGTCAGCCGGAATCTGATCGCCGGCAGCCAGAAGAACAATATCTCCCGGCACCAGCTCTTTGGTCTCAATTTCCTGTCTTTTACTGTCACGGATGACGATAGACACGGGCTTTAGAAATTTTTTTAGAGCGGCTAGAGTTTTTTGAGCATTATACTCCTGATAAAAACCCATAATTGCATTTAAGGCAATTACGGCGGCAATAAGCCAAAAATCGGAGTATTCTCGAAAAAGAAAAGAAGCAACTGCCGCAAAAAGTAAAACATAAATTAAAGGACTTTTAAATTGTGAGATGAAAATATAAAAAGCAGAAGGTCCTTTCTCCTCTTTGAGGGCATTCTCGCCAAATTTTTCCCTTCGCTTTTGAGCTTCGGCTGCCGAAAGCCCCTCGAACTTATGACTGTTCATAATGGACTAAATTAAAATGATTTAGCTAGCGCTACTACTAAAAATATTCCAACTGCGTTTAATAAGAATGTTATTAAAATAAAGTGCCAGTTTTTAACTTTGGATAATCCCATCATACCAATTCCGACTTCATCGGGTAGAGGAGAAGCGATAATTAAAGCGCCAGCAATCGGAATCAGCCAAGCAAAAAATGGACTCAAAAAAAGTTTCTTCAAAAATGAGCCACCGACTTTTTGAAATATCGGAGAAAGTTCCTCAAAGACCCGGTCCTTCAGAAATCGAAATATTAGGTAATCACCAACGACTGCTCCAGCGCCGGCTGCAATGGCGACAAATAGAGGGTTTAGATTTTTCGCCAGGTCAAATATTACCACTGCGGCCGGTGCGACAGTAAAAATTGAAACAAAAAATATCCCGGCGAAGAAGCTGCCGAAATAGCTGAAAGTGCCAATTTTTTGAATAATGTTTTTAATCAGATCTGTATCTGCGAGGTAAAAAAAGACAATAAAACTGACAATAAGAATTGCGGTATTTTTGTATTGCCAATTTTTCCAGCTGAGGCTATTCATATTTCTATTATACTGGAAAACAAGGTCAAAATAAAATCCCTTTGGGTTGTTTGTGCTACAATGTAATTGGAAACTACTAATTTCGGGAGGTAAAATGTATAGCGATCAAAATTACACTTCGGAGAGCAGGTCAAAGCTTGACGAAAAAATATCACCGGCGTTGGTTTGCCTAATTTTGACAATTTTGATGATTATCGGTGCTTTTTGGGGTTTTGCGGCCAAAAACCCGCTGGTTATCGCCGTATTTCTTTTGCCGGTTGTTGTCTATGAAATCTACCGAACTCGCGGCCAATACACTACAATGTCGTCATGGTTTTTGGCAATTATTTTAGTTTTGGAGATTATTTTTATTGTTTTTGGCATAAATTGGGATTTGGGTAAATATTTAAATCTCGAATACTCCTACATCGGCGGTCAATATGTTCCCTTGGGCGATATCAAAATTCTTGCCCCGATACTTTTGGCGGTCTTTTCAACAATTTTATTTTTGCGCACTGCCGGCCCATACACAAAATGGCTGTCGGTGATAATTTTCACTTCAGCTTTTACAATTATTTATCTTATGAGTCCCGAGATGTTTCGCGAACTTTTACGCTCATCCGTTCAACAAATTCTCTGGTATTTTTAATTGATCTCTTCTACTCCATTTTAGTTGTTCTAACCATCTGTCTCCACTTCTATACTGCGAAGCCCGCCTGTCGGCGAGGCAGGTATAGAAGTGGTAATGCAATCAGAAATCATCTGTCTGGAAATGTAAAACGCCACAACCAGCCGAGATGAAAAAATCGACTGGAGTTTTGGGGGAGAAAAAAATAAAAAAAGACCTGCCTTCTAGCGGGTGCACACTAGATCGACAGGCAGATCAGAGTTCGGGTCGGGCGCCAGGTAAGGTTTGTGAGTTTCCTCACTCCAATCAGATGTCCCTGACATTCACACCATGCCGAGAGCTCCATCCTGCGTCTCTCGACATTTTTCGGGTTGTGGCGTGGCATCCCCTCTTTGCGTCTTATGCCCTCGTAAAACTTGGCTCACGACAACCCTAACGATAGGCCATACATCTCTTCCAGATGGTTAGGCCACCTAATGATACCAGACCCTGGTTGTGAACAGCCAATGCATGGGCCTTCACCTCCTACTTCATTATATAACAAAAAAATAATATTTTATAGATATTTCTACAAAAGGAATTTTCCCAAAAAAACAGGAAATGTTTTTGCCTTCTTATTGGATTCATTGTACGCCCAAAACCGTGCTTTGTCAAC